>CAJMLN010000016.1 GCA_905214315.1 uncultured bacterium
GAGCTTCTATGGGAGAGGGGCTTCTGACCGCGGCGTTAGCACACCGGCGTGATGAAGGGATGTCCTTTGAGGAAATCGTTGCTTGGGCAGAAGAAAAGAAACATCATGTAATTCACTGGTTTACAGTGGATGATTTAAAATATTTGTATCGCGGGGGACGCGTTTCCAAAACCAGTGCCATTGTAGGCAGTTTATTGAATATCAAACCAGTGCTTCAGTGCAATGCTGAGGGCAAACTGGTGCCGGTAGAAAAAGTAAAGGGACGCAAGCGCGCTTTGCGCGCCTTAGCGGAAAGTTTGGATAAGTACGGTGAAAATATTGACGGACAGGAAATCTTTATCAGCCATGGCGACGCCGAAGAGGATGCACTGACGGTTCAAAACATGATTGAGGAAAAATATAAAAACTGTACGTTTGTGCGGGGCAATATCGGCGCGGTGATCGGAGCGCATTCGGGCCCGGGGAAGGTAGCGGTATTCTTCTTCGGAAAAAAAAGATTTATTTAAAATAAAAATACAGGCCGCGCAGCAGGAAAGCCCGCTGTGCGGTTTTTTACTGCCGGTGCTTGCAAAAAAGCCGTGAGTTTGCTATAATAATAAGCAGAAAGTGAGTGTATAAAATGAAAATTGATTTAAAAATTGATTTGAAATCTTTGCTGAGTCTGGAGCAAACTTATGGTAAAAAGCTGGTAACAGTAGTGTATTATGTTATGGCTGTGGTAATCGCGGTGAATGCCGTGGTTACGTTTATAGGTGGTATTGTGGACGTGGCAAGCGCCCAGATATTTTCAGGTTTGGGAAAGATCCTGTTCTGCCTGCCTTTGGCGGCGGTCTATTTACTGCTTCTGCGGTTAGGGTGCGAGCTGGTAAACGCGGTATTTGAACATTGCGGTAAGGAGTAAGGGCTGCGATATCTGTAAAGATATCGCTTTGTTTTCAAATAACAGGGAAAAACTGCTTGACAAAATAAAGAGAATGCCGTATTATAATCAAGCTTGTATAAAAGCAATTCAATATTTCGGAGGTATTGCTATGAAATCTTTTGTCGCAAAACCCGCGGATATCGAACGTAAATGGTACGTTATCGATGCCAACGGGCAGACGCTTGGCAGATTAGCTTCTCAGGTAGCTATGATTCTGCGCGGCAAACACAAGCCTATTTATACGCCTCATGTTGATTGCGGTGACCATGTTATCGTTATCAATGCGGACAAGGTTGTGCTTACCGGAAAAAAACTGGACCAGAAGGTTTATTACAGATATAGCGGATATATCGGCGGCCTTAAGGAAACCAGCGCACGCACTATGCTTGCAACCAAACCTGAAAAAATGGTGTATGAAGCCATTAAAGGTATGATGCCCAAAAACTCCTTAGGCAGACAGATGCTTACGAAACTTCGCGTTTACAAAGGCGCCGAGCATGAGCATGCAGCTCAAAAGCCGGAAGCCTATACGCTTTAATAGGAGGGAGTTTGTATTATGGCAGCTAAAGTTCAGTTCTGGGGCACCGGCAGACGGAAAAAGGCCGTAGCAAGGGTAAGACTTGTTGCCGGCAAGGGTGCAATTACTGTAAATAAGCGGGATCTCGACGAATATTTTGGCCTTGAAACCTTAAAGACCATCGTTCGCCAGCCGCTGGAAGCAACGGATAATTTGGGTAAGTTTGACGTTTTAGTAAACGTTAAGGGCGGCGGCTTTACCGGTCAGGCAGGCGCTATTCGCCACGGCATTGCCCGTGCGCTTGTAAAAGCGGATGAGAATACGAAGCCTGCGCTGAAGAAGGCCGGCTTCCTGACCCGTGACCCGAGAATGAAAGAGCGTAAGAAGTACGGCTTGAAGGCCGCTCGCCGCGCACCGCAGTTCTCAAAGAGATAAACCAAAAAAGATGTTTTTCGCTTCGGCAGGAAAACATCTTTTCTTTTTTTTGATATAAGTTCTACGCTGTGCAGGAAGGAAGATTTTTATGAAAGAAGAAGAAAAAATTCAAGCGGGTATTTTATTTTGTCCGGCTGACCCTATGTTGAAAGCCATAAAGCTTAAAACGCATAAGCTGAATGTGGATTATAATAATACGTATGAAGATGAAACGGAAAAACGGGCCGAAATTTTAGCGCAAGTGCTTGGCGAATTGGGGGAAGGCAGTTTTATTCAGGGGCCGATAGCGTTTCATTATGGGCGTCATACCAAAATAGGAAAAAATTTTTTCGGCAATTTTAATTTGACGATTCAGGATGACGCGGAGGTAACCATTGGCGATAACTGTAATTTTGGGCCGAATACAACGATTGTTACGCCGCTTCATCCGATGATAGCAGCGGAGCGGCGGGAAATGAAAACGGCAGATGGGGCGATTAAGCACCTTTGCTATGCAAAGCCTGTACATATCGGGAACGATTGTTGGCTTGGTGCGTCGGTAACGGTATGCCCGGGGGTGCGTATCGGCGATAACTGCGTAATTGGGGCCGGTAGCGTTGTAACGCGGGATATCCCGCCCAACAGCTTTGCTGCGGGCGTGCCGTGCCGGGTGATACGGGAAATTACCGAGGCGGATAGCCTGGTAAATAAGCCGGAAATATTACAAGATAATAGGGTTCTTCCGCGGTAGGGAAAGGGGCTGCCTTGAAAGAGAGGGCGGCTGCCGGCAAAAAAAGATGCGGGGGAGTTTTGGTTAAAAAAGGCATCAAAATATAAATTCAATCCCGCACATTCGCAATTTTAGATGCATGGCATTTGTTGAAGATTGGATTGCTTTTTACAATCGAATTAAAAAGCAGGAAAAGATGATTCTTTCCCTGCTTTTTTTTCTGTGAACTTTTGAGGTTTATTTTCGTTTTATGGATTTGTAAGCGCAAAGGTCTGCGCGCTTATATAGGATAGCAGCGCTTCGCTGTTTACGCACAGCGCGCAGCCGCGGGTTCCGGCCGAGATATATACACTTTCAAGCTCATGAACAGAAGCGTCAAAAAAAGTGGGAAAACGCTTTTTCATGCCGATGGGGGAACAGCCGCCCCGGATGTAGCCGGTGGTGCTTAACAACTCTTTTACGTGGAGCATTTCAGCACTTTTATCGCCCATAGCGGCCGCGGCCTTTTTTAAGTCCAGTTCCTTATGCACTGGAATACAGCAGACAAAGAATCCCTTTTTGCTGCCGCGCAGCACCAAGGTTTTAAAAAACTGTTCCGGCGGAATCTGCAAAAAAGCAGCGGCGTGCAGACCGGAAAGGTCATCCTCTTTATATTCATATTCCGCGGCTGTATACTTAATTTTTGCCGCGTCCAGCAGGCGCATGGCGTTTGTTTTTATCATATTAGTTCCAAATCCACGGAATCAAGGCTAAAAACGGAGCAAATACGATGGAAATCGTAGATAAAAGCTTGATTAAAATATTGATGGAAGGTCCGGAGGTATCTTTAAACGGGTCGCCTACCGTATCGCCTACAACAGCTGCTTTATGGGCTTCGGAGCCTTTTCCGCCGTGCTCTCCGGTCTCTACGTACTTTTTGGCGTTATCCCATGCGCCGCCGCTGTTGGCCATCATAATTGCTAAAACAAATCCACTGGCCGCCGCGCCGGAAAGCATGGCAACCACTGCCTCAAAGCCTAAAAGCAGCGCAGTTAAAATAGGCGCCGCGATAGCGATAATGCCGGGAATAATCATATACTTTTGTGAAGCACCGGTACAGATGCTGACGCAGCGTTCATAATCTGGCTCAGTGGTGCCCTCCATAATTCCTTTGATTTCTCTGAACTGCCGGCGTACTTCTATCACAACTTTTTCCGCAGCTTTTCCCACCGCTGACATGGTAACCGCCGAGAATACAAACGGCAATACAACGCCTATGAACAGTCCAATCAATACCCGGGGATCCAGCAGACTTATCCCAAAGGTGAAAGTATCAGGCGCCAGCTGGGAGGCTAAGGTTTTAATGGTGTGGGCAAAAGCGGAAAGCAGGGTGATTGCCGTAAGCGCTGCTGAACCGATGGCAAAGCCCTTGCCGGTGGCGGCGGTGGTGTTGCCTAAGGAATCCAGTGCGTCAGTCCGCTCGCGGACAAATTCAGGCTGATGGGTCATTTCCGCTATGCCGCCGGCGTTATCCGCAACGGGACCGTATGCGTCGGTGGCGAGGGTAATGCCTAACGTGGAAAGCATACCTACTGCCGCAATGCCTACGCCGAACAGACCCATTTCTACGTTGGACCACTGGAAACCGGCGGTGATAAAGTAGCTTAAAAAGATCACCGCGCCGACGATTAGTACAGGAATCAGGGTAGAGAGCATTCCCAGGGACAGGCCGTCAATAATTACCGTAGCCGGACCGGTTTTGCCGGAAGCGGACAGACGCTGAGTGGGTTTATAACTGGCGGAAGTATAATATTCGGTAAAATAGCCGATGGCAATTCCGCCGGCCAGGCCGGAAAGCATGGCAATGAACAAATACCAGAAATTGAAATTGCTGTTGTTTGCCGGTGCGGTATTACCCATAACAGCCCAAATGATAAAGAAAGAGGCAATCACCATTAAAACAGCGGCAATATAGGTGCCCTTGCGCAGTGCGCCCAGGAGCTTTTTCTGGTCGGTAGAGTCACCGGTACGGACAAAGAAAGAGCCTATGATTGAAGCAAGGATACCGGCCGCGGCCAGAAGAAAGGGTAGAGCGAAAGCATTCATGGAGTTAAAGGCGAAAACGCCTAACGCTGCGGCGGATATGACAGCGCCGATATAGCTTTCATACAAATCGGCACCCATGCCGGCCACATCTCCGACGTTGTCGCCAACGTTATCGGCAATAACCGCAGGATTGCGAGGGTCATCCTCGGGAATGCCCACTTCCACTTTTCCAACCAGATCGGCACCTACATCAGCAGCTTTGGTAAAAATACCACCGCCAACTCTGGCAAACAGCGCCATAGAGGAGGCACCCATTCCAAAGGTGAGCATAATTGGGGCAATCTGCGCCGCTTCGGTGTACCCGCAGCCAAACCGCAGGATGCAGTACCAGATGCCGGTATCCAGCATTCCCAGCCCTACAACTACCAGCCCCATGACAAGGCCGCTTTTAAAGGCGGTGCGCAGGCCGGCGTTTAAACTGTTTTTTGCGGAAACCACAGTCCGGCAGTTGGAAACGGTAGCGATTTTCATGCCTAAGAACCCGGAAAGTCCTGAAAAAATACCGCCGGATAAAAAAGCAAAGGGAGTTTCCCAGTAAACGCTTTGGGCAAGAGCGCCGCCGTGTACCGTTTTGGCAATTGCGGTAAGTATAAGCAGCAAAATAAATACGATGCCAAAAAAGATAATTACGGTTTTATATTGCTTTTTTAAAAAAGCGTTGGCTCCCTTGCGTACGATTGCGGAAATTCGTTTGACGTCCTCGCTTCCGGGGTCCATTTTTAAAATACTTTTTGCTGTAAAAGCAGCAAAAAGCAGGGCCAGAAGAGCTACGGCAGGGACGAGCAGCATTATTTTGTCCATCATACATTATTCTCCATTGCTTTTTATATTTGCAGGATTTGATTCCTAAGTATTCATATTATACCTTTTTTTGTTCGCTGGGTCAAATAATTTAATAGTTTTTTAAAAGTTTTAAATAGGATTAATGCAAAATGCAGCTATTTTTTTTCTTCGTACCAAATAGCGACCGCCGCGACGATACAGCAGAATATTACGCATAGGATAAACAGCCAGTATATATTGCCGGAGGCAGTTTTCATTGTAACACTCCCTTTTTTTAGCTTATATACAGTATAGTACATAAGAAATTGCGGATTGTCAATCATAAACCATAACGATTACAATCTTGACGAAAAAGCGTTGAATAATGTATAATATTTTTATCATGTATTAAAAGGAGAAATTCTTGTGCTTAAAACGAAATATTCTGCGGCAATGTGGGCAACGTCAATTTTGGCGCTTGTTTCAGCACTGGGGACTTTTTTTGCATTACTGTATTTTAATTTTCTGCATGCGATACTGGACAAATGGACGATTGCCGTTGTATTGGCCGGACCGGCGGCTGCGGTTGCCGTACTTATATATGCGGCGATAAAAATTTTTAAAAAACGTGAAAATGCATTTTTTATTCCATCATTTCTTGCTATTATAGGTTGTACTTTAGTATTTTTTCTTGCTGACAGCGCTTCTCTTTCTAAAATTGAAACAGATTATTTGAAGCATGAAACTGATTTTTCCCATACTGTGGCAGCACTGAAAGAGGAGTATATTACGGTTTCGGACGGCTCTCTTTTAATACAGGAGGGCACTTTTCCCCTGGAAAATGCGGCGCTGGAAAGTACGGTTCCTGAAAAGAGAGTGCAGATCATTAAAATTGACGATTTCCATACGATATTTTATTTTATTGCTTTGGATACCGATAATCGGACGGAGGGATATGTGTATGTGCCCGATGATTTGTATCCCCGGGAATGGGACGATGCGGCTTCTTGGAGCGAACCGCTGGATATTAACAGTAAATGGTGGTATATTTGCCTGTATAAATAACGCAAAAGGAGCAGACTATGATTACAATTGAAAGAACGTCAGTTATGAATTTTGAGAATGCTGTGCGGGGGGCCAGAAACCCGATGAACAGCTGGAGCCGTTTTGACAGCTATTTTGACCAAGAGGGAAACTTTGTGTTTGGCAGCAATGACCTGGATCTGGCCATACGGCTCTGCCGTGCAGGATCGGATCACCGAAAATTTTTACGAATGATCTTTGTTTCGGTGGATATTACCGCGCCTTTATATTGGTGGAAGGAGTTTGATACCTATAAAGTGGGAACGGTGGCAAACAGCTGTTCTACTATGCATAAGCTTCACTCCAAAGCTTTTGAGCGGTCTGATTTTTCTATGGACAAGCTCTCGGAAACATCGCAGAAGGTAATGGATTCCCTGCTCGCCTATCTGGAGGAGTTGCGGCTGCGTTATATTGAGACCAAGGATAAGAGTACCTGGTATAATTTGATTCAGATGCTGCCTTCCAGCTATAATCAAATGCGTACGGTTACCTTGAATTATGAAAATTTAAGAGGAATGTATTTTTCAAGAAAGGATCATAAGCTGGAGGAATGGCATGTGCTGTGTGACTGGATTCGGTCGCTTCCGTATGCTGAGGCTTTGATTTGCGGCAAAGAAAATGAACAGTGAAATTTTATATATCGTTGTGCCCTGTTATAATGAAGAAGAGGTATTGCCGGAAACCTCTAGGCGTCTGAAAGAAAAACGGGCGGCGCTTGCTGAGGCCGGCGTTATTAGTGAAAAAAGCCGGATTTTGTTTGTAGATGACGGTTCCAAGGATAAAACCTGGCCGCTTATTCAAGCCTTTTGTGAACAAGAAACGTGTTTTTCAGGTCTGAAGCTGGCGCATAACCGGGGGCATCAAAATGCGCTGCTGGCGGGATTGATGACTGCAAAGGAACATGCGGATATTGTGATTTCCATGGACGCCGATCTGCAGGATGATATTGAGGCAATAGACGCGTTTATTGAAAAATACCACGCAGGCAGTGATATCGTATATGGGGTACGTTCTTCCAGAAAAAAAGATTCCTTTTTTAAACGAAATACTGCCCTTGGATATTATCGTTTTTTGCAGATGATGGGGGTGGATATTGTATATAATCATGCGGATTATCGGCTGATGAGCAAGCGGGCACTGGCGGCACTGGCAGAGTTTAAGGAAGTTAATCTGTTCCTGCGGGGAATCGTTCCCCTGATCGGTTTTCAGACAGCGGTGGTGGAATATGAGCGCAGCAGCCGCTTTGCGGGGGAAAGCAAATATCCTTTAAAAAAAATGCTGTCCTTTGCCATTGACGGAATTACCTCCTTTAGCATTAAGCCGATACGGATGATTACCGCTTTGGGCTTTGTAATATTTGCCTTCAGTTTGATTATGCTGATTTACAGCATTATTATTAAATTTACCGGGCATGCTGACAGCGGCTGGGCGTCGCTCATTTGCTCCATTTGGATGATCGGAGGAATTCAGCTGCTCTCTCTGGGAATCATCGGGGAATACATCGGTAAAATTTATAATGAAACCAAGGCGCGTCCGCGGTATATCATTGAGGAATTCATCAACCGTACAGAATAGGCAAAAGCGCTTGAAAAGCGCTTTTTTTATAATCGGATTACAGGAAAGGAAGATCAATACAATGCAGTATAAAAGACTGTGCGCAGAGGAAATCTGCCGGGAGCGGTTTGCCGGATTTATCCGGCGGCAGACGGTTACGAAATGCTGGCGGAAAATAGAGGGAAAATGGGTGATACGCGAGGATCCGTTTATTGATGACTGGAGCGAGGAGGAATACCGGTTTTTGGTAACCTGTTTGAAGCATACGGCGGATACCGGCGGTTTTGTATATGCCGCGTTAGTTCAGGGTACAGTAAAGGGCTTTGTTTCAGTAGAACCTGTTTTGTTCGGCAGCGCACATAAATATCTGGATTTGTCCAGCATTCACGTTTCAGAGGATCAGCGCCGCCAGGGGATAGGAAGGGTTCTTTTTTGTGCGGCAAAAGAATGGGCGAGAGAGCAGGGAGCGGAAAAATTGTATATTTCGGCACATTCCGCTGTGGAAAGTCAGGCGTTTTATAAAGCGATGGGGTGCACGGAGGCGCAGGAATACTGCCGGAAACATGCGGAAGCGGAACCGTATGACTGCCAACTGGAGTGCGTGCTGTAAAAGGACTTTCTGACAGTTAGGAATATAAAAGTGACGAACGTATTTTTTAGTTTAAGAGAGCGGAGAAAAATAGGGCTGTTTCCCGAAAATCACAGCCCCTGTTAAAAGCGTTGTTTCGGTGATTCTCGAATTCGATTTTGGGCGGTTGTAAAATTGTTCTGCAATCGGGCATGAGTACTGTGAAATCCTGAGCTTACTCTTTGTTTTTAATGATATTGTAATATTCAGAACAAAGCGAGCGTACCGGCGCTTAAAAAATAAAAGACAACGGCGGCAGAATTAATTCTGCCGCCGTTGCTGTAATTTTAATTATAAAAAGCTTTCGGATTCTTATTTTGCAAGATTCGCCTTTAAGACTTTTAACTCTTCCAAAAGTGCGGCCGGAACGCGGCCGAGCTTTTCATAGAACTCCTCAATGTCGGCAGTTTCTTTCTTCCACAGGTCAATATCTATGGTCAAAAGTTCCTCAATTACGGACCGATCGATATCTAGGTCGGCAATATTGATATCTTCTGCCTTGGGTACAAAGCCGATGGGGGTTTCTACTGCGTCGGCCGTACCTTCGCAGCGTGCCAGAATCCACATCAGGACGCGCATATTGTCGCCGAAGCCGGGCCAAATGAAATGCCCTTCGTCGTCGGTGCGGAACCAGTTGACGTTAAAGATTTTAGGAGCCTTATCCCCTAACTTTTTGCCCATATCCAGCCAGTGTGCAAAGTAATCGTTTGCGTTGTAGCCGATAAAGGGCAGCATTGCCATCGGATCGCGGCGGACTACACCTACGGCGCCTGCAGCCGCTGCGGTGGTTTCACTGGCCATGGTGGAGCCTACGAAAACGCCGTGCTGCCAGGAGCGGGACTGATATACCAGCGGGGCGGTTTTTGCCCGGCGGCCGCCGAAGATAATAGCCGAAATCGGAACGCCTGCGCCGTTATCAAATTCCGAGGAAATGCAGGGGCAGTTTACTGCCGGGGCCGTAAAGCGGCTGTTGGGATGGGCGGCATAGGTGGATTTGTCTTTTTTATCAAATTTCTCCGGCGTCCATTCGTTGCCTTTCCAGTCGATGGCGTGGGCGGGCATTTCGTCGGTCATGCCTTCCCACCATACGGTGTTATCTGCCGTGTTCAGTGCAACGTTGGTAAAGATCGCATTTTTCTTGGTGCTCTCCAGCGCATTGGGATTGCTCTTGGCGTTGGTGCCCGGCGCTACGCCGAAAAAGCCGTTTTCGGGGTTGATAGCCCAAAGGCGTCCGTCAGGACCCTGACGCAGCCAGGCGATATCGTCGCCCACGCACCAAACCTTGTAGCCCTGCTTTTGATACAGCTCCGGCGGAATCAGCATGGCCAGATTGGTTTTGCCGCAGGCGGAGGGGAAGGCAGCGGCGATATATTTGATTTCGCCCTGCGGATTTTCAATGCCTAAAATCAGCATATGCTCGGCCATCCAGCCTTCTTTGTTGGCCAGATAGGAGGCAATGCGCAGTGCAAAGCATTTTTTGCCCAGAAGCACGTTTCCGCCGTAGCCGGAGTTGATGGACCAAATGGTATTGTCCTCGGGAAAATGACAAATGTAGCGATCCTCTTCGGAAAGCTGTGCTTTGGAATGGAGGCCCTTTACAAAGTCGCCGTCGCCGAGCTGATCCAGCACGGTCTTACCCATACGGGTCATGATGGCCATGGAAACCACTACATAGATAGAGTCTGTCAGCTCTACGCCGATTTTTGAAAATTCCGAGCCTACCGGTCCCATGGAATAGGGAATAACGTACATGGTGCGGCCGCTCATGGCGCCGTCAAAGAGCTTGCCCAATTTGGCATAGGCTTCCTTGGGAGCCATCCAGTTATTTGTAGGACCGGCGCCGTCCTCTGTGGATGTACAGATAAAGGTTCTCTGCTCTACGCGGGCAACATCGTTGAGAGCCGAACGATGCAGGTAGCAGCCGGGCAGCTTTTCCTCGTTGAGCTTAATCAGCTCGCCGGTGGCCATGGCTTCCTTGCGGAGACCCTCCAGCTGTTCCTCGGAACCGTCAATCCAAACCACTTTTTCCGGTTTGGTAAGGGCCGCCATTTCATCAACCCATTGTAAGAGCCTGATGTTTTTTGTCATAGTTGCAACCTCCTTATATTGATTTGGAGGAAAAGAGAAAAAGCTCAAATTCCGCCAATTTAATTTACTTGTATGCATTATACCGCATAAAAAAAATTTTGGCAATCAAAATTTTTTGAAAAATTGAAAGTTTCACAAAAACTTTATTCAAAATTAACCTAAAAAACACGATGCAATCAAAAAATTGCCTCGTGTTTTGCAAGATGATGCAATTAAAACTGCATTTTATTAAAATATAAGATGTGTGACGAACATATCCAGGCAAACCAGGAAGCCCAGAAGGAAGGTGTAAAAGGCAAACGGCTTGAAAGACTTGTTTTCTATGAGCCGGAGCATAAAGCGGATGGACAAATATCCTACCGCAAAGGCGATTAACGTACCTAAAACGACGGGGAACCAGGTGATTGTTACGGACTGTACCTCGTCACGGTTTAACACCAGCTTTAGAATATCCCAGCAAAAGGCGCCTAAAATGGCGGGAATACTCATTAAAAAGGAAAAACGTGCCAGCGTTTTACGGTCCATGCCTAAAAAAATGCCGCCGGCGATTGTGCTGCCGGAGCGGGAAACGCCCGGTAAGGTTCCGATTCCCTGAATACTGCCGATTAAAACGGCATCCTTTACGGACATATCGGTTATTTTTTTGCGGCATCTTTCACGGGGCAGCACTTCCATGGTATAGAGCAGCAAACCGGTCAGCATAAAGCCGTAGCCTAACAGGGAAGAAAGCATTGTGTCGTCCAGTATCAGCTCCAGAAATACGGCAATGATTACCGTGGGAACAGTTGCGGCAAGGATCATATAGGTGAGCTTCTGTTTGGGATGGCGCAAAATAGAGAGCAGATCTTTTCTGAATACAATGAATACTGCGGCCAGGGTGCCCACATGCAGGCATACATCAAAAAAGCGCGGCATTTCGCTTAGACCCATAATCTGTTCGGTAAGCTTTAAATGCCCGCTGCTGCTGATGGGCAAAAATTCGGCCAGGCCCTGTACAATCCCTAAAATAAGCGCCTGCCACCACGAAATAGTTTGGGCGATTACAGAAAAATGCATAAGAAATCCTCCTTAATTTCTTTCAGTATAACACAACGGCGGGGAAATGTCGAAAAATTTTTTCGGTATTCTATAAAGAGTATGCGTAAAATGCAAAAAAAGAACAATTTGGTTGCGGTTTTTAAAAAAAGTAGTATAATACCTGCTGTAAAGAAAATTGAAGGAGGAGTCTTTTTTTATGCAATACTCACATGAAGTAGAAGAAATGATCTGTGTTGCTAAGGGCGCGAAGCACGATCCCGCTCCGATTCCCGAGGAGGGCAATTGGGTGCCTTCAAAGGAAATCAAGGATGTTTCGGGTCTTACTCACGGCGTAGGCTGGTGTGCGCCGCAGCAGGGTACGTGCAAGCTTACCCTGAATGTAAAGGAAGGAATTATTCAGGAAGCGCTGGTGGAAACCATCGGCTGTTCAGGCATGACCCATTCGGCTGCCATGGCCGCTGAGGTGCTGCCGGGAAAAACGATTTTAGAGGCGCTGAATACCGACCTTGTGTGCGACGCGATCAATGTAGCCATGAGGGAGCTGTTCCTTCAAATTGTTTACGGCCGTACGCAGACGGCTTTCTCGGAGGACGGACTGCCCGTGGGGGCCGGCCTTGAGGACTTGGGCAAGGGACTGCGTTCCCAGGTGGGCACGATGTATTCCACCCAGGCCAAGGGCGTAAGATATCTGGAGATGGCCGAGGGCTATATTTTGGAGGAAGGCCTTGACGAAAACGACGAGGTTATCGGCTACAAGTTTGTGCATTTAGGAAAGATGATGGAGGCTATCAAAAAGGGTGTGGACCCCAAAGAGGCCTATGAGAAAAATATCGGCACCTATGGCCGTTTTGCTGAGGCAAAAACGGTTATAGACCCGAGAAAGAAATAAGGAGGACGCAAGAATATGGCAAACTTTGAAAGCTATTCCAGAAGAATTGATCAAATTAACGTTGTCCTTAAAGAATATGGGTTTAAAGACCTGGATGAGGCAAAGGATTTTGCTCTGAAAAAGGGTGTAGATGCCGAAACCATTGTGCGCGATACGCAGCCCATTGCGTTTGAAAACGCTTGCTGGGCCTATACGTTAGGCGCCGCTCTTGCCCTGAAAAAGGGATGCAAAACGGCGGCCGAAGCGGCAGAGACCATCGGCGTAGGTCTGCAGGCCTTTTGTATTCCCGGTTCGGTTGCCGATCAGCGTAAGGTGGGCCTGGGACACGGAAACCTGGCGGCTATGCTGCTCAGGGAAGAGACCAAGTGCTTTTGTTTCCTTGCCGGCCACGAGAGCTTTGCCGCGGCAGAGGGGGCAATTAAGATTGCACAGAATGCCAATAAGGTGCGCAAGGATCCTCTGCGCGTAATTCTGAACGGCCTTGGTAAGGACGCGGCCTATATTATCAGCCGTATTAACGGTTTTACGTTTGTGGAAACCAAGTATGACTATTTTACCGGTAAGCTTGCCATTGTAAGCGAAAAGGCTTTCTCCGAAGGAGACAGAGCCAAGGTAAAGTGCTACGGCGCCAACGATGTCAATGAAGGCGTAGCTATTATGATTCACGAACAGGTGGGCGTTTCCATTACCGGAAATTCCACCAATCCCACCCGGTTCCAGCATCCGGTTGCGGGCACGTATAAAAAATGGGCGGTGGAAAACGGCTTTAAATATTTTTCCGTTGCCAGCGGCGGCGGTACGGGCCGCACACTGCATCCGGATAATGTTGCGGCGGGCCCTGCCAGCTACGGCATGACCGATACCATGGGCAGAATGCACTCCGACGCGCAGTTCGCAGGCTCTTCTTCGGTTCCGGCACACGTAGAAATGATGGGCCTCATCGGCATGGGCAACAACCCCATGGTCGGCGCAAGCGTTGCGGTTGCCGTTGCCTGTGAAGAGGCTATGAAGTAAAATTGGTTTTCTAAAACAAAAACTCTGCTGAAAAAAGCAGAGTTTTTTTATAGCTTACTGCGGGTCAGATAACGCTTTTGCCTGGTCGGAAAAGGCTCTTGCCCGGCGGGCAATCTCGGCATAATTTTTAGCATCCAAAAGAGCGCGGTTGCAGATGGCGTTTCCGATTCCCACCCCTTCGCATACCTGAAGAAACTCTTTTAAATTTTCCTCATTTGCACCGCCCATGGCAAGCATGGGAATATGATTCAGCGGTACCCGGATTGCCCTGAGGTAGGAAATGCCCAAAACACCCGTGGGAAAAATTTTCACCATATCCGCGCCGCAGAGGATGGCGTTTTGCGCTTCGGTAGGGGTCATAACGCCGGGAACGGAAACAAGGTTTTGGCGTAAGGTTTCTTTTACAACCTCTGCATCCAGAGAGGGAGACAGGATAAAAGAGGCACCGGCATCGGCGGCGGCTTTGGCCTGATCCCTGTTCAGCACCGTTCCGGCACCTGTCAGCAGCTGCTCTCCGAAATGTGCCCGGATAGTTTCAATTTGTCGGGGAACGTCGGTTAACACGGAGGCGGAGCGCTGATTGTAGGGAATTTCAAGGCAACGGATTCCGCCGGCTATAAGCGCTTCGCAAAAGGGAAGCACCTCTTCTGTCTGCAGTCCTCTGGCTGCAACAAGGATGCGATGGTTTAAAATGCTTTGCAGTATTGCGGTTTTTTCCAAAATAATCCTTCCTTTCTTATACTTGCGGCATATACGGCAGGGGTAATGTAAAAGCTGCTGTTTTGATAAAATTTTATTCTGACAGTAGCTTTTTTATGGTTCTGCTTTCTCCTTTTTTCAGAATAAAGCAGTTGTCTTCTAAAAGATACGGAACATCAAAGATGGCAAAGGGCGTAAATTCTTCTGCCGTTACAGTAACGGAAGCGTCTGTATCGGCTGTGATTTTAATTTTATCATAGCAAATATCCATATCGGCATAGCGGCGGGGAATATAAAGAGTCCGGTCCGGGTTGATATCGCTGACGGCATCGCAGAGAATGACGGTGCTGGCCGTCATTTTTCCGCTGAAATCGCCGTAGGAACAGGCGAAGATCTGCTCTGCGGAATTTTCGTTCAGAAAGAAGCGGAAGTCTTTTTCCAGGATATTTCTGTTTTCTTTAAAATCGTAGAGATACAGCTTGCCGGAGCCTGCTGTGCTTTTCAGGGAATCGTTGCTGCCGAAAACGCAAAGCATTCCCTCTGTGACCGTCAGGCTGAGAAGAAAGGGCTTGGCGCCGCGTTTAAAAGCGTAATAGGCCGGCTTGGGGCGGGCATAATAATCGACGATGGACCATCCGCTGGCGGCGGGCCAGCAGTCGTTGTACATCCAGTAAATAATACCGGAAGAAAACCATTTATTGCGGCGGAACAGCTCCATGCTGAAGCGGATCCATTCACACTGCAGCATTTGCATTTTCAGAAGCCGGTCCTGCCCGCTGAGAAAGCGGCCAAAGATTTTCTGGCTCATCTGTTCCGTATATCCGTAGAGCGTATAGGGCAGAAGCGCGGGATTGCTTTTGGTATGGTACTGCAGCATGGCGGGATTGCCCCAAATATCCTCCGGCGACATCATTTTTTCAAGGGAAGATGCAAAAGACATTCCCATGGCTGCCTGCTCGGCGTTAAAGCGCGAGAGGAAGGTATCAAAAAAACGCAGATATCCGTCAAAATCCGAATTTCTGATATATTCAAAAATATCTCCTAAATAATAGGTGTTGTGTGTAGTACCTCTAGTAGCGGAACAGAAATATTCGCCGCCGAAGGGGGAAGAGGGCAGAAAGCGGCGCCGCGGATCCAATTGCTCCAATACCGGGGCAATACCTTTGACCGCGCTGATATACCCGGGAAAGCCGCAGGTGTTTTCCGTTCCCATTACCGCGTTTTCGTTATCGCCGCTCCACCAGGCCAGGCAGGTGTGATTCCGTAACCGCAGGGCCGCGGCGGCGGCTTCTTTTTTCAGCGCGGCAAGAAACCACTCTTCTTTTTCGGGATAATCGCCGCAGGCCATTAAGAAGTCCTGCGTAACCAGGATGCCCAGACGGTCGCACTCGGCATAAAACGCCGTTTGTTCAAAAATACCGCCGCCCCAGACGCGCAGCATATTAACGCCCGCGTTTTTGGCCAAGGCCAGCAGCGTTTTTATTTTTTCGGGCGTTTCCGCAGAAGGAAAGGGCTCGCAGGGAACCCAGTTGCCGCCCTTGCAGAAGATTTTGACGCCGTTTACAAGAACCGTAAAGCCTGCGGTGGATTTGTTTTTGTCCAGCCGGCGGATATGCTCCTGCGCCTGCAGGGACCGGCATATATCGGCTTCCCTGCTTTCCGGCGCGTCTTCTATCTGCAGAATGGTAATTTGACGGATACCGAACCGATGCTCCAGAGATGAGGCGGCGGTTTGCAGCCTGAGCGTATAAAGGGGCTGGGCGCCGCAGCCGTTGGGGTACCAGAGCGCGGGCTCGGGAAGATCTATTGTCAGCTTTAAGCTGTCTTCAAGAATTACTCTTTCCGCGGAGAAGACGGAGAAACCTTCGGGGGAGAGGATTTCTATGCGGATAACGCTGTTGTCTGCTGAAAAATTCCTGAAATTGATCTGCAGTACCAGCTGCGCGGCGCAGGAATGGATGGCGGCGGTATAGAGATAAAAATTGCTGATCTCGTTTTCCCGGCTGAATACAAGGCGTACATCCCGGTAAATTCCCATGGTGACGAAGCGTTCCACCCAATCCCAGCCGTAGGTGCATTGTATGCGTCTGGTATGCAGCCGTTCCGTGGTAAAGGCGCCGTGCAGCGGCGTGCGGCTTTCCACTTCCTTTATCGGAGAACGGAAGGCCACGCGGAGCGTATTTTCTCCCTGCCGCAGAATTCCGTCAGCGCAAAAGCGGTAGGGAAGGAACATATTGTCGGCTTCGCCTATTTTTATGCCGTTTAAAAAAACGGTGCAGTAGGTATCCAGACCGTCAAATTCGAGAAAGGCATTCGGAGAGAGAGTATTTACCGTAAATGTTTTTGTATAAGTAAAATCATGCTGCTCGATCCATTGTGCTTTTAATGGATTATCTCGATAATAGAGGTCCTTTATTTTGCCGTTGGCAATCAGATCGGTGTGTACGCAGCCGGGAACGGTTGCCGGCAGGGAAAATCTGCAGCCATGCTCGTCGGTGCCCTCAAGCAGCCAGGTGCCGTTAAGATCCATAGGTTTCTCCTTATAAATAAAAATAAGTTAATATATAGCTTAACAAAGGACGGTCTGCTCGTCAATAAAAATCTTTTTTGCCGGAAACATACAAAAGATATGCCTGTTGATGTGGGAAGAACGGTAGATATACGGGTACGGATCTGCTGCTGAATTTTTGATCAGGCAGGAATTCGGTGGAAAATAAGGGCGGAACAACAAGAATTTGTCAATGCTTGAAAAAGGCGCATACGCAGTATAAAAAATGCTTGCCAAACAAGGGCTCATATGCTATAATGCACACGAATTCACACTCGGATAGTGGGCATTGTGCTTGTTCCCGCTTGCGGGTAAGCTTTGCAGCGTATTCGGGGAGGAAAAAACAAGGAGGACATAAAATGTCAGACAAGTCAGTTATCTCAATGAAGAGCCTGCTGGAGGCAGGCGTACATTTCGGCCATCCCACGCGCAGATGGAACCCCAAAATGGCGCCCTATATCTTTACCGAGCGCAACGGAATTTACATTCTTGACCTGCAGAAGACCGTAAAAAAGGTTGAGGAAGCGTATTCCTTTGTTTTTGATGTAGCTTCTCAGGGCGGCACCCTGCTTTTTGTAGGAACCAAGAAGCAGGCGCAGGAGTCCATCGAGTCTGAGGCCAAGCGCTGCGGTATGTTCTTTGTTAACCAGAGATGGGCCGGCGGTATGCTGACCAACTTTAAGACAATTCGCTCCCGTATCGAAAAGATGAAGAAGATCGAAAAGATGATAGAAGACGGTACAATGGATCTTCTTCCCAAAAAAGAACAGGCCAAACTTATGAAGGAGAAGGCTGAGCTGGATGCAAATTTCGGCGGTATCCGTGAGATGACCTCATTGCCCAGCGCGATGTTCGTTGTGGATCCCCGCAAGGAAGCCAATGCAATTCATGAGGCCAAGATTTTAGGCATCCCGGTAGTTGCTATCGTGGATACCAACTGCGATCCTGATGATGCCGATTATGTAATTCCCGGCAATGATGATGCGATCCGTGCGGTTAAGCTTTTGGCGGGCACAATGGCCAATGCTGTGATTGAGGCAAACCATGGCGAGGCCTTTGATGAAGAACCCGTTGAGGAACCGGTAGAGGAAATTCAGGAAGCGGCTGCAGAAGAAACGGCAGAAGCTGTGGAAACGGCAGAAGCATAAGAGAGGGGAGAACAAGAATGGCAGAAATTTCGGCAAAGGCAGTAATGGAGTTAAGAGAGAAGACCGGCGTTGGCATTATGGATTGCAAAAAGGCGCTTCTTGAGGCTAATGGCAATGAGGAAGAGGCAGTAAAGATCCTTCGGGAAAAGGGTCTTGCCAGCGCGGCAAAAAAGGCATCTCGTATTGCGGCAGAGGGAATTGTGGAAAGCTATATTCACCTTGGCGGCAAGATCGGCGTTCTGGTGGAAGTAAACTGCGAAACCGATTTTGTGGCAAAGACTGATGCGTTTAAACAGCTGGTTCACAATATCGCCATGCATATCGCCGCGGCGAATCCTTCTTACCTGAACCGTGAGGAGGTGCCGCAGGAGGCGCTGGATAAGGAAAAGGAAATTATTCGTGCTCAGGCGCTTAACGAAGGAAAAAAAGAGCAGTTTGTTGATAAAATTATAGAAGGCCGTATTGGTAAATTCTATAAGGAAAATTGTCTGATGGAACAGCAGTATATGCTGAATCCGGATATTACCATTGAAGAGCTTATCAATGAATCGGTTGCGAAAATCGGAGAGAAGATCGCCATTCGCCGTTATACCCGTTATGCCATGGGCGAGGGCCTTGAAAAGAGACAGGATAATTTTGCCCAAGAAGTTATGAGCCAGATGAAATAAGCTTAAAAAGCAGCGGGAACACGCCATGTGTTCCCTTTTTTTAAGATCAGTTTTAATGGAGGAAGCTTTATGGCATATCACAGGATTTTATTAAAGCTCAGTGGTGAGGCGCTGGGCGATCACGGCAAAGGCTTTGATTTTGAAATGATCGCCCGGGTGGCGGGGCAGATTTCCCGGCTCAGCAAAGAGGGCGTGCAGATAGGCATTGTCATCGGCGCGGGAAACATCTGGCGCGGCCGTCAGGGTACGGAAATGGATCGTGTTGTGGCTGACCATATGGGAATGCTGGCTACCGTCATCAATTCGCTTGCCTTTAAGGATGCGCTGGAGAAATTTAAAGTACCGTGCCATGTAATGACGAGTATTGCCATGGATGCGATTGCCGAGCCCTATGCCCGGCGGCGCGCGGTGGAGCATTTGGAAGCGGGAGACGTTTGTATTTTTGCCGGAGGCACGGGTAGTCCGTTTTTTTCCACCGATACGGCGGCAGCGCTGCGGGCGGCAGAAATTGATGCGGAAGCCATTCTTTTGGCAAAAAATATTGACGGTGTTTATACGGCGGATCCGCGCAGGGACAATACTGCCAGGCGCTATCGGACAATTGATTTCACCAAGGTTTTATCTGACAGACTTCAGGTGATGGATAGCGCTGCTACGGCCCTTTGTATGGATAATAATATCCCGGTGTGCGTTTTTGCTCTGCAGGAAGAAGAAAGCATTCGGCGTGTCTGTTCAGGGGAAGCGCTGGGAACCTTGGTAAGCAGCGGGATATCTACGGTATTGTATTCCTGATCTGTTCGATTTTTTGCACAAAGATCCTGATATTTATGTGAAAAGATGCCGAGGGGCATCTTTTTTTCTTGAAAATTTTTCATATATTTGGTATTATAATAAATGTAGAAAAGGTATGAGGAAAATATATATTTGATTACGGAGGTTTTAGTATGGCGAACGAATTTGTTACCGAAATAGAAATGACTGCAGAGGACAAAATGTCTAAGACTGTTAGCGTATTAAAGGAGTCCATGGCGTCGATCCGTGCGGGAAGGGCCAATGCAAAGGTACTGGACCATGTTCTTGTGGAATATTATGGTACTATGGCGCCGATTCTGCAGGTGGCAAACGTATCTGTGCCGGAACCGAGAATTTTGCTGATTGCCCCGTGGGATGCCTCTATGGTTAATCCTATCTGTAAGGCGATACAGACCTCGGATTTGGGCATTAACCCGAATACCGATGGAAAAGTGATTCGGTTGATTTTTCCGGAGCTGAACGAGGAACGTCGGGCCGAGCTTGCAAAGCAGGTAAGAAAGTATGCCGAAGATGCGAAAATAGCGATTCGCTCGATTCGCAGAGACGCTTTGGAGCAGTATAAAAAGCTGAAAAAGGATTCTGTCATTACCGAGGATGATGAAAAGCGGGCGGCGGATGCGATGCAGAAGCTTACCGACAGATTCGGGGATACAATAGACGGTATTTCCGCCGAAAAAGAAAAAGAGCTTATGTCAATTTAATTTTGCCGAAAGGATTCGTGGGAACAAGTGTTCCCACCCATTTTTATGGATCAGGAATATACATTGCCGCGTCATATAGCTATTATTATGGACGGAAACGGACGTTGGGCAAAAAAGCGGGCCCTGCCGCGGACATTCGGCCATAAGGCGGGTACGGAAAACGTACGGAAAATCGTAAAGTATTGTTCGCAGATAGGAATAGAATATCTTACCGTGTATGCATTTTCTACCGAAAATTTTAAACGGCCTTCGGAGGAAGTGGGAATGCTGATGAAATTGCTGGTAGAATATTTTTATAAGGAGACCAAGGAATTGAAAGCCAACGGCGTACGGCTGCAGGTGCTGGGAGACGTTACGGCATTTTCTTCTGCGATACAAAAAGCGATTGATTATGGCGTGGAAGAAACAAAAGAATGCCGCAAGATGGTGCTTTCCATTGCTCTGGCCTATGGTGCCAGGGCAGAGCTTGTACGGGCGGTAAGGCAGATTGCCGCCGCGGGTCTTGCACAGATCGATGAGCAAACAATAGCAGACCATTTATACACTGCCGGTATGCCGGATCCGGATTTGATTATCCGCACCAGCGGGGAGCAGCGGCTGTCCAATTTCCTTTTGTATCAGGCGGCATACTCGGAATTTTATTTTACCGATGTGCTGTGGCCGGATTTTGACGAGCGGGAGCTGGACCGGGCCATTCAGGCGTATTCTGCACGCAGCAGAAGATTCGGGGGAGTTTAGAGATGGATTTACTCAAACGAAGTATAAGCGCTGTGTTTTTGATCGCTCTTTTGGTGTCAGTATTGCTTTTAGGCGGCTGGTATTTGGTGGCGGCTACAATTCTTATTAATTTTTTTATGACGCTGGATGTTACGCATGCGCTAAAGGCGGGAGGATATTCCGTTAATCGTATTGTTTTACTGACGACTGCTTTGCTGGCCGCACCTGCACTGTATTTTTTTGGAATCTTAGGGTATTTTATGTTAACTGCGGTTGCTATGTGTATATTGGCGGCCTGTGTGGTTTTAAGTAAAACTCCGAATTTTAAGGCTTTTGCTGCCGGTGTGTTTACTTTAGTCTATCCGCTGTTACCTGGAGCCTTGATGATTACCGTAGCGCTGCAGTGTGTTGCAAGAGGAGATTCTCTGGGCGCTTTGCTGCTGGGGGCGGCTTGTATTTATGCCTGTATTGCCGATACGTTTGCCTATGCCGGAGGCAGACTGTTCGGCAAGCGGAAGCTTTGTCCGGCAATCAGTCCTAAAAAGACGGTAGCGGGCTGTATTGCAAGTTTTGTCGGCGGCGCGGCAGCCGGTGTGCTTTTGTATTTTATGGCTTTGCACTGGGCAAAGACGGCGGAGATTGCGCTGGTTCACTGGCTGATTATGGGCGTGGCCTGCGGCGGCTTTGCACAGATAGGAGATTTGATTGCCAGTATGCTTAAACGCTTTTGCGGCGTGAAAGATTTCGGCGCTTATATTCCCGGTCACGGTGGTATTATGGATCGGATGGACAGCATTATGATTTGTGCGGTTGCTGTTTTGGTGTACGTACAGATTTTTGCAATGGAGATATTATGAAGAGGATCGCGATATTGGGATCTACCGGATCCATTGGTACGCAGGCGCTGCAAATAGTTGATAGATATCCCGAACGGTTTCAGGTAACGGGATTGACCGCGAAAACCAACGCGCAGCTTTTGTTAAAGCAGATTCTTCAATATAGGCCGCTTATAGCGGCTATTCAGGATAAGGATGCCTATGAATCCATTTGCAGCAGTGTTCCGCCGGAAACGGTTCTTTTATGGGGCGAGGAGGCCATGCTTACGGTAGCGGCTATGGAACAGGCGGAGATTTTACTTGTAGCTGTTGTGGGGATCGCCGGCTTGCCTGCTGTAATGAAAGGAATTGAAAGCGGCAAGCGCATCGCTTTGGCAAATAAGGAAGCACTGGTGACCGGCGGCAGGCTGGTAACGGAGGCGATAAAGGCCCGGGGAGATATTCTCTATCCGGTGGACAGCGAACATTCGGCAATTTTTCAATGTCTGCAGGGGCAGGAGAGAAGCGCTGTCAAAAGCCTGATTTTAACAGCTTCGGGCGGACCGTTCCGGGAGTATCCGAAGGAGGGGCTGAAAGAAGTTACGGTGGCGGATGCCCTGCGGCATCCTACCTGGAACATGGGAAAAAAAATCACAGTTGACAGCGCGACGCTTATGAATAAAGGGCTGGAGGTTATAGAGGCAGCCTGGCTTTTTGATATGGACGCAGCGGATATTAGGCCGGTCATTCATCCGGAGAGTATTGTTCATTCTGCCGTAGAGTTCTGCGACGGCGCTGTAATTGCGCAGATGGGAGAGCCGGACATGAAGCTTCCGATTCTCTATGCGCTGGAATATCCTGCGCGCTTGGATGCGGGAACGCCGAGGCTTTCGCTGGCATCCCGGGCAAAGCTTACTTTTTTTGAACCCGATTATGAAAAATTCCCGTGCCTGGAGCTGGCCTTTGAGGCACTGAAGCTGGGCGGCAATGTGCCTGCCGCTTTAAATGCGGCCAATGAGGTGGCGGTAGAATATTTTTTACGTGGAAAAATAGGGTTTTGTGATATTCCTGATATCATAGAGCATACTATTTTTAATATGAATGTGATAGAAAATCCTACGATCAGCGATATTTATGAAACGGATCGGATGGTACGGCTGCAATGGAAACAGGAGGGGCAATTTGAATAATATATTGAGTAGTATACCTTATTGGATTATTGCGCTATTGATGCTGGGACTGCTTATTTTAGTACATGAGCTGGGACATTATACGATCGGACGGTTGCTTAAGTTTAAAATTGATGAGTTTTCCGTCGGTATGGGGCCCAAGCTTTTTTCCAAAGAGAAAAAGGGGATCAAATATTCCCTGCGTCTGATTCCTATGGGTGGCTTTGTTGCGTTTCACGGCGAGGACGAGGACGGCAAAGACGATCCGGAGGCCATGAATAACATGCCCTGGTATAAGCGGGCCGCCGTCATGTTTGCAGGCGCGGGCTTTAACATTTTATTCGCATTGCTTGTAACGGCGATTTTGGTTTGCTCGGTAGGGTATTACGGCGCGCAGATCAGCACGGTGGAGCCGGATTCTGCGCTCCAGGGGAAAGCCCAGCAGGGCGATATTGTATATGCGGTAAACGGGACGCAGATGCTTTCGGTAAACCAGTTTCAGAGCATTGTGGCAGAGGCGGGAGAGAATGAGGAACTTACTTTTACCGTGCTGCGCGACGGAGAAAAAATAGAATATACCGCCGCTAAATATTTGGATGCGGAGAGCAATACGGCCCGGTTGGGAATTACTTACGGATATTCGGTGATCGATCAGAATATTTTTCAGGCAATGGGATATTCGTTCAAATATAACATTTGGATGACGAAGACGATGTATCAAACCCTTTGGCAGCTGCTTACCGGAAAAATCGGAATCGAGGGCGTTACCGGACCGGTGTCAACCATCGGGGCGATCGGTTCGATGGTGCAGGATACGGCGCAGGCCGGCATGGAGATTACAACAGCAGAAAAAGTGCGGCAGGTCATTGTGCTGATTACGGAGCTTTTGGTTATTATCAGCATGAATCTGGCCATTATGAATCTTTTGCCGATTCCGGCTCTGGACGGATTCCGTTTGCTGTTTGCACTGATTGAGGGCGTTACCAAAAAGCATATTCCCCGCAATGTAGAAGGCGTAATCAATGCGGTTGGGCTATTGGTTCTCGTGGGGCTGATGGTACTGCTGGAGGTATCTAAGCTGTTTTAGGAGAAGCCTTATGACAAAAACATTAAAAATAGGAAATATTACAATCGGCGGAGGCAATCGGATTGCAATTCAGTCGATGACTACGACAGATACGGCGGACGCGGCTTCTACTGCGGAACAGATTCACCGGCTTGAGGAAGCGGGCTGTGATATCGTCAGGGCGTCGGTTTATAATATGGAAGCCGCAAAGGCTTTTCGGAAAATAAAAGAACAGATTTCCGTTCCGCTGGTGGCGGATGTGCATTTTGACCATCGATTGGCAATAGCCGCGGTGGAAAACGGGGCGGACAAGCTCAGAATCAATCCCGGAAATATCACCGATCCCGCAGCTGTCAGGACTTTGGTGGACTGTGCAAAAGCTCATGGTGTTCCGATTCGGATTGGCGTCAACGGCGGCAGTCTTTCCATGGAGGTACGCAGGCGTTTCGGCGAAGGCTCTGCCACGGCGCTGGTGGCGAGTGCAATGGAGAATATCCGTCTGCTGGAGGCAGAGGGCTTTTATAAAATTGCTGTTTCGGTTAAATCATCGGATGTACGGAAAATGATTGAGGCATATCGTTTGCTGAGTACACAATGCGATTATCCTTTGCATTTAGGAGTTACCGAAGCTGGTACGGCGGATATCGGTGTTATAAAAAACGCCATCGGCATCGGCAGTCTTCTGCTGGAGGGAATCGGAGATACGATTCGCGTATCGCTTACCGGCGATCCGGTGCAGGAGATTTTGGCAGCGCAGAATATTCTGCGCAGTATCGGGCTATATGAAGGCGGTGTGGAAGTGATCTCCTGTCCGATGTGCGCCCGTACAAAAATTCCTCTGGAGCGCATTGTGGCCGAGGTAAAGGCGGCTACAAAGCATATCAAAACCCCGATAAAAGCCGCGGTTATGGGGTGCGTGGTGAACGGACCGGGGGAGGCCAAAGATGCGGATATTGGGCTTGCCGGAGGCGGAGGCAGCGGGGGAAAGGCAGTGGTATTCCGCAGGGGAGAAATGTTGGCCTCGGGCGAGGTTGCTCAGATGACTCAGTTATTGATACGGGAAATAGAAAAGATGGCAATTACATAAAAAACCGTTTTTTAAAAAACGGTTTTTTTAATAAAGAAAATATATGATTTCTTGCGTGTTTTTTGTAAAAAATCTTATTCTGCTGATATGATATAGTAGTATACAGGTTGCCCGCCAGAAATTATTTCTACATCTGTTGAGGGATATTTTTCACCTATGATTGCGGCAATTTCTTCAGCATTTTCCTGTGTGACATCGCTGCCGTAATAAAGTGTAATCAAATCATTTTTCTGAGTCAGCAGTTTTTCGATCAAGGCAACGGTTGTATCTTTTAAATTTTCACCGCAGCAGGCAATCGTACCTTCCGCAAGACCTAAAATATTGCCTTCATGAATGTTTTGACCGTCAAATTCAGTATCACGTACGGCATAAGTGATGTTGCCGGTAAGTACATCGCCATAGCTTTGGGACATTGCTTCAAAGTTGGTTTGGCCGTCAGCTTCGGGATCAAAAGCAAGCAGTGTAGCAATTCCCTGAGGGATAGTTTTGGTGGGTACTACAAAAAGCTGTTTTTCTGTAAAGTCCTGCGCTTGTTCGGCAGCCAGAATAATATTAGAGTTATTCGGCAGGATAATGACCGATTTTGCACATACTTTCTTTACTGCGTCGGCGATATCTGCTGTGCTGGGATTCATCGTTTGCCCACCGGTAACGATTTGATCTACGCCCAAATCTTTAAAAATATTGGAAAGTCCTTCACCGGAGGAAACGGCAACAATACCCACTTGTTTCATCTCGGCGGCACGTTTTTCCTGTAATTCTCGGTTTTGCTGCACCATGTTTTCGATTTTGATTCTGTTTAATTCGCCTAACTCAAGAGCATATTGCAGAGCGATACCCGGAGTATTGGTGTGTACATGCACTTTGATCAGCTCCGGATCACCTACAACCACCAGTGAATCACCAATGGCAGCGAGCTTGTTTCTGAGGGCATCTACTGTTTTTTCATCTATTTCAGGCTTTAAATTCTGAATAAAGAATTCCGTGCAATAGGCAAACAGAATTTCATCCATTTCGGCAACTTCGTCCGCTGTAGAGCGGCTGATAGCATCTGAAGCCGGCGCTGAAAAAGAGAACGGCTGAATGTTTTCAGGCAGTTGTTCGCCCCGCAATACGGTGGCAAACCCGTGCATGATTGTCATAAGCCCCTGTCCGCCGGCGTCAACTACACCGGCCTTTTTCAGCTGCGGAAGCAGCTCAGGTGTTTTTGCGAGTGTTTCTTCTCCAATCGCGATGGCATAATCAAGTATTTCTACAAGCGTTTTGCTGGAAACATCATACCGGCATTTTTCGGCCATCGTGCGGATGACTGTAAGGATTGTTCCTTCTTTAGGTTTCATAACGGCTTTGTAGGCAGTTTCAGAACCCAGGCGAAGCGCCGCGGCAAAGTCAGCCGCGGTGGCGGCGTCAGTAGTTTCAAATTGCTTGGCAAAGCCGCGAAGAATCTGGGAAAGGATAACACCGCTATTGCCGCGCGCCCCCTTTAATGCGCCTCTTGACATAGCTTTTGCTACAGAGGGAAGATCATTTTGCGTAAGTGCGGATATTTCCTGCAGAACCGACTGCATGGTAAGGGACATATTGGTTCCCGTATCACCATCCGGAACGGGAAAAACATTGAGATCATTCAGCTGCTGTTTGTTTACTTCCAGCAGTGAGGCCGCTGTAACAATCATTTCTTTCAGCAGGGCCCCGTCAATCGTATTATAATTCACTGTTTTTTCCTTTCCCGCTTACACCCGTATACCCTGGATAAGAACATCAACATTCTCTACCCTTAAGCCTGTTTGCGTTTCAACTGCATATTTTACTGCTTCAATTACGTTGTGCGCTGCCGCTACCATGGATACGCCGTATTCAATAATAACGTGCAGTTCAAAGCGTACACTATCTTCTACGGGATATACCTTAATGCCTTTGGTAAGGCTTTCACGTTTTAAAAGCTCCGCAATCCCTTCGGCCGTGCTGGCGGCGGACATTCCTACGATTCCGGCGCAGTCACAGGCGGCAAGCCCCGCGATTGTAGCAAGGACACCGTCGGAGATTGTAACGCTTCCGAATTGGTTATTCGTTTTAATGGCCATATCAAAAACCTCCATTGTTGATTTTGTGCGTTTGTTGAAATAAAGAATAAAGACGGAATAATACATATACGCACTACTTATATATTACTATATATTCCGTGCAATGGCAAGTGAATTTTGCATGTCTGCTCTTTTTAGAAACAGAATAGACGTTACTATTATATTAAAATCTTGCAAATAACATTCATAAAAGCGAGGCAATACATGTGAAAAATTTGGCTGCGGCAGAACGAATAAATAAAGAAGCACACATGTGTGCTTCTAAATATAAAACACAAACGATCACACCGCTACGATATTTACCAGCTTTCCCGGAACTGTTACGATTTTTTTAATTGTTTTTCCGGTGACAGCGGCATTGATTGCGGGGGCTTCAAGCGCCAGTTTTTCCATGGTATTTTTGTCCGCGTCGGCTGGAATCATTATTTTTGCGCGGACTTTGCCGCAGATCTGCACTACAATTTCAATTTCATCGCTTACAAGCTTGCTTTCATCCCAAACGGGCCAGGTTGCCTGGTATACCCGGCCTTTAAAGCCCTGAAGCTGCCACATTTCTTCGGTAATATGGGGAGATACGGGATTTAAAAGCAGCAGTAATGTTTTCAGTTCCGCCGGCGTGATGGCACCGTATTTGTAAATCTCATTTACATAGGTCATCATTGCGGCGATGGCAGTGTTGAATTTCATGGCCTCGTAGTCTTCAGAGACTTTTTTGATAGTTGCGTGCAGCAGTGCTTCCCGTTCTTTTTCAGGAAAGGATCCGTCCGTGCTGACCATGTCCTGAAGCCGCCATACGCGGTCCAAAAATCTCCGGCATCCGCGTGCGCCGGTGGTGGACCAGGGAATGGCCTGATCGAAAGCACCCATGAACATTTCGTACATTCGGAAAGCATCTGCGCCGATTTCTTCCACAATATCATCGGGATTGATGACGTTCCCGCGGGATTTGCTCATTTTTTCCCCGTTTTCCCCTAAAATCATACCGTGGCTGGTACGCTTTTGATAGGGCTCTTTGGTGGGCACTATGCCGATATCATACAGGAAGCGATGCCAAAAGCGGGAATAGAGCAGGTGCAGCGTGGTATGCTCCATACCGCCGTTATACCAGTCCACCGGCAGCCAGTAGCGCATTTTTTCCGCATCGGCGATACAGGCGCTGTTATGAGGATCAATATACCGAAGGAAATACCAGGAAGACCCTGCCCATTGCGGCATGGTGTCGGTCTCCCTTTTAGCGGGACCGCCGCAGTGAGGACAGGTTGTGTTGACCCAATCTGTTAATTTGGCCAAGGGCGATTCCGCATCGGCAGTGGGAATAAAGTCGTCCGTATGGGGCAGGGTAAGGGGCAGCTCGCTCTCAGGCAGCGGAACCCAGCCGCATTTTTCACAGTGTACCAGCGGAATCGGTTCGCCCCAGTAGCGCTGACGGGAGAACACCCAATCGCGCAGCTTATAATTGATTTTGGATTCCCCGATCCCGTTTTCGCTCAGCCAGGCGATCATTGCCTTTTTTGCTTCGGCAACGCTTAAGCCGTTCAGGAATCCGCTGTTTATCAGCTTTCCCGAGGCAATATCGGTAAAGGCTTCTTCCTGAACCCTGCCGCCGGCCACTACCTCTACGATGGGAAGACCGAATTTTTTGGCAAAGGCCCAGTCGCGTTCATCATGGGCCGGGACGGCCATAATGGCACCTGTGCCGTAGGACATTAATACATAGTCGGATACCCATATAGGTATTTCTTTGTCTGTCACAGGGTTTATTGCATAAATTCCCTCCAGGACAACGCCGGTTTTTTCCTTGGCAGTTTCGGTGCGTTCAAAATCGCTTTTATGCTGCGCGGCCTCCTGATAGGCTTTGACCGCATCCAGATTTTTTATTTTTTCCTCTAAAGCATGGATCATCGGATGTTCGGGGGAAATGACCATATAGGTAGCGCCGAAGAGCGTGTCGGGCCGTGTAGTAAAGACAGTAAGCTCGTTTTGATACGCCGGTACTTTGAATTTTACAAGCGCGCCCTCGCTGCGGCCGATCCAATTGCGCTGCTGGGTTTTTACCTTTTCGATAAAATCTACCTCGTCGAGACCCTCCAGCAGTTTTTGGGCGTAATCGGTAATCCGCAGCATCCACTGGCTTTTGGTTTTGCGGATGACGGTACCGCCGCAGCGCTCGCAGACGCCGCCGACCACTTCTTCATTAGCAAGCCCCACGTTGCAGGAAGTGCACCAGTTGATGGCAATTTCACTTTTATACGCCAGGCCTTTTTCAAACAGCTTTAAAAAGATCCATTGCGTCCACTTATAGTAATTAGGATCGGTCGTATTCACTTCGCGGGAATAGTCAAAGGAAAAGCCGATTTTTTTCAGCTGGCTTCTAAAATGATCGATATTGTTTTTGGTAACGATCTCGGGATGGATATTGTTTTTTATGGCATAGTTTTCCGTGGGCAGCCCGAATGCGTCCCAGCCGATGGGATACAGTACGTTATAGCCCTGCAGACGGCGCTTTCTGGAGATGATGTCCAGCGCTGTATTGGAGCGCGGATGTCCTACGTGAAGGCCCGCGCCGGAGGGGTAGGGAAATTCTATCAGTCCATAGAATTTTGGCTTGCTTCTGTCGGAATCGTCGGCCGAAAAGGCATGTTCGTTTTCCCAGATATCCTGCCATTTTTTTTCTATTTTTAAATGATCATAAGGGGCTGCCATAAAAAACTCCGTTTCCCGGCGGAAAAATGCCGTTCATATTTTTATTTTTATATTCTATTATATATAGGAGAAGTTGTCAACGAAAAACCGAGGCGGCAATTTGGGGGATTTCCGCCGGAGAATGTGCAAAAAAATCTGCGCCGGCCTGCAGCAGCTCTTCTTTGCCGCCGTAGCCCCACAGCGCCCCAATACAGGGAATATTGCTGTGCGCAGCTCCATGAACATCGTCTTTTCTGTCACCGACCATAACCGCCTGCGCCGGACGCTCGGCAAGCATAGCGGTCAGGAGTTTTCCCTTGCCGGGAAAAGCAGTTTTGGCTCCGGTGATTTGCGTAAAGCAGTTCCGGATATCAAAATGGGAAAGGACGGTAAGCACCATGGCTTCCGGTTTGGCCGAGCAAATGCGGCATTCGGTATTCTGGGTCGTAAGGGCGGAGAGCATTTCCTTCACCCCTGGGTACAGACTGTTTTCAAAAATACCGTTTTTTGTATAATATTCCCGGTATCTTTTTACCAAATACTGCGCGACCTCCTCATCGGCGCCCCACAGCCGGGAGAAGCTGTCGGCAAGGGGGGGACCGATGCAGGAACGCAGCTGCGCGTCTGTCAGCTGCGGAAGCCCTTCTTTTATTCTTACGTATTCAATTGCGTTTATAATGCCGGGGGCGGAATCGGTCAGGGTGCCGTCAAGATCGAAGACAACGGTTTTTTTCAAAACAGAAACTCCTTTTCCATGAGCAGTTTTAATATTTTTTAATTATAGCATTAAAAAAATTTTATTACAACTATTTTGCATACAGTTGTTTTACTGTAAAATCCGGGGGAGGATAATTTTTCAAAAAAAATGTCAAAAGTGTTTGACAGTTTGCCGTGTTGTTTGATATAATCACCCGTGTGATATGAGAAAGATACTCTCGTGTTAGATCCAAAACCGAGGGGAGGGATATTGATGTCAGAAATTCATGTTGGTGAAAATGAATCATTAGAAAATGCGCTCAAACGCTTTAAACGTAAGTGCGCCCGTGCGGGAGTGCTGGCGGAAGTTCGCAAAAGAGAGCATTATGAAAAACCCAGCGTAAAAAGAAAGAAAAAGGCTGAGGCAGCCAGAAAACGTAAATATTGATTTCCGTCTGCTTTTGTGCGAGTTTGTGCAGAAATGAAGCAGGAAGTTACAAGCGTAGCTTCCTGCTTTTTTTTAAAGACCTAAGATGAAAATGACATCTTTTGGTACCCGGTATTTTATGGGCGCGTTGTTCATATAATTGGCAAGTGAGGTGTTTTGTATGTTTTTGGACGGCGGGAATTTGATGCACAAAAGCGGTCTTCCGGCTGAAAGTCTTCAGGGAATTATGCGGATATCTCTCTGGGATGACCGCTATGTTATGATCGAAAACCATACTGGTATTGCGGATATGAAGCGGGAATGTATAAAAGTATGGAAGGATAAGCGACTGCTTGCAATAAATGGAAATGAGCTGATGATTGAAGAACTTGACGGCTATTGTTTGAAGATAAAAGGCACAATTTTATCGATAGAATATTTGACCTGAGGGCGTAAATATGGTAAAATTAATAAAAAATAGTTTTATATTGGGGAAAGCGCGTGTGCGGGTTACCGGCCTTTCGCTGGAGAGTTTGCTGAATATAGCCGCGGAGAATGGGATTGTTTTGGAAAATGTGATCCGCACGGAGTATGCTTGTATTGAAGCGGATGTTTTACGGAGCGATTTGAAAAAGCTGTACCGGCTGATTCCTGAACAAAGCTATAAGACGGCCCTTATCGGTCGCAGAGGCGTTTCTTTTGCGGTAAGTGCAAATATTCGCAGAATTGCACTGCTTCTGGGTATGGTCATCGCTTTTTCGGCGTTGATCGCGGTGTCACAGCGCACATGGGAGATTCGGGTAACGGGGAGCAGCCATCCGGAACAGATTGAGCAAATACTGCGGGAGTATGGCTTGCTCGACTGGCACAGCGTTGTCGCCGGGCGTATTGGAGAGGCTGAAAAAATGCTTACCTCCGGGCAGGAGGATATTCTCTGGTCGTCTATTTCGGTAAAAGGCGCGGTTGTGGACGTATACATAAAGGAAGATAAAAGTCTCAAACCCCAGGCGCCGCTCAGCGGAAATATTGTAGCTGCAAAGGATTGCGTGATAAAAAATCTGATTGTTACTCAAGGTACGGCTCAGGTGAAAAACGGGCAGTTGGTTTCCAAGGGACAGAAACTGATTGACGGCAGTGTTCAGTTTGGGGAAAATATTTATAACGTAACTCCTCAGGGCAGGGCGCTGGCCAGCGTGTGGTATTATGATTCCGTTGAAATTTTACTTGAAGAAATGACAGCGCAGCCTACGGGAAATACGAAAACAGTCAGAAATCTTGCAATATTCGGAATGAATGTATCTTTGGGCGGGCAGAATGAGTTTGAGCAGTTTACGGCAGAGAAAAGGCTGATAAATTGTGCAGGTCTGCCGATCGTTATTGAGGAAACCGTTTATACGGAAACGGAGAATATTTTGATGCCGGTTGATAAGGAAGCGGCGGTTGCACAGGCAGAAAAGGAATTGCTTGGCAGTTTGCAGCTGCAGCTGCCGGAAGATGCCCGTATAGCGGAAACCAAAACCACGGTGGAGGAAGAAAACGGTGTGGTACGGGTATTTGTGTATATCGAAACCATCGAGGACGTAGCAATAAGGGAATGAAAGGAGCGGTATGGGATCCGTAACGATAGAAAAAGCAGAATATTTGGCCGAGCTTTTCGGCATGTATGATGAAAATATAAGAATTATAGAGGATGAACTTGGCGTTAGAATATCTCTGCGAGAGGACCAGCTTTCGGTCGACAGTGATGATGAAGAGAAATCTGCAGTTGCCGTCCGGGTAATCAACCGCCTGATCAATTTGCTGGCGCGCAATGTGAAGATTGACCGCACGCGGATCCGCTATGCTGTGGAACTGGCCAAGGAAGGCCGGGATGAGCTGGTGGAAGAGATCATGAGCGACGTGGTCGCTATTACCTATAAAGGCACGCAGATTCGCTGTAAAACGCTGGGACAGCAGAAATATGTGAAAGCCATGCAGAGAAATACCATCGTATTCGGCGTAGGTCCGGCGGGAACCGGAAAGACATACCTGGCCATGGCCAATGCGGTAATGGCGTTTAAAAATAAAGAGGTTTCTAAAATTATTTTAACAAGACCCGCGGTGGAGGCAGGGGAAAAGCTGGGCTTTTTGCCGGGAGATCTTCAGCAGAAGGTGGATCCCTATCTGCGGCCGTTGTATGACGCCATTTATGAGATGATGGGTGTTGAGGCTTATCAGAAGCTTTGGGAGCGCGGCGCTATTGAAGTAGCACCGCTTGCCTATATGCGCGGACGGACGCTTAACGATGCCTATATTATTCTGGATGAGGCTCAAAACACTACCATTGAGCAAATGAAAATGTTTCTAACCCGCTTGGGGGAAGGATCTAAAATGGTGATTACCGGAGATCTTACACAAATCGACCTTCCTGCTGGAAAGATAAGCGGTTTACAGCATGCGGTTCATATTCTGGGCGGAATAGACAAGCTTGCAATTTGTATGCTTACGGCAAAAGACGTTGTGCGTCATGAGTTGGTGATGAATATTATCAGGGCTTACGATAAAAGCACTGAGCAAAAGAGGTAAATGAGAATGCCCCAAAAGCGTGATAGAAGAAAAGATAACCTGGGTAATAGTGTGGCCAAGCAATATTATATGCGTCTGCGTAATAATGCACTGGCAATTTTTTGTGCTGCTTTTACTTATGCTTTTATTGTAGTGATGGTTTTGCTGGAAACCATGCCCACTACCTATGATTTTACTGTGGGAGAGGCCGCAAGTGAAACGGTTTATGCGATTGCTGAAGTGGAGGATACCGCTGCTACCGAGGAGGCACGGCTGGCAGCCAGGGCTGCTGTAGCGGATATCTATGTGCCGGACAAGACCAAGACGGCAGAAGAACTTGCTTTTTTTGAAAATACTGTATTCTCCGGTCTTTATACTGCGTCTTTTTACGGTTACAGCGTGCGGCTTGAAAATGAAAATGACGGCGGATATATTGCACCGTACGATACAGCGAAGGTGAGGGCATTTGCTGATAATGAACTTTCTTTTTTAAAAACATCGTCGAATTTGGAGATTTCTTCCAAAGTTATATCAGTATTGGATACCAACCCTGACGATATTCAGAAACTCAGAAACTGGTTTATGCCTCAGCTGGAAGCCCGGTTGAATGAAGGAATTACGGACGTACAGATTATGACGGAGGTAGAGGAATTTACTGAGGAAATACGGAATACTTCAGCTACGGCTGATCAGACGATTAAGGATCTTTTAGCGGAAATTGTGCAGACACGGCTTGCGCCGAACAGTGTTATTGACGAACAGGCTACCGAAAAAGCCCGCCAGGAAGCGGAAAATGCGGTTTCGGTCATATATATGGCCAAGGGAGAGGCTATTGTAGAGAAAGATGAAATCGTAACCCAGAACCAGTATGATATGCTCAAAAAGCTGGGAATGCTGAAAGACGGCGGAATTTTATACAGCCTTGTGATCGGCGCGCTGGGGTTGGTCATGGTCATGCTGCTTCTGGTAGTCTGGTATATCGTTTTGTTTGAAAAAAAGATTGTTCGTAAGCCTAAGAATATACTGTTGATTTGTTTACTGGTGATCGTGAATATCGTCATTGCGCTTGTGTTTAAGAGCGTGGGCTGGTCTATGATGATGAATACGACGATGTGCGCAGTACTGTTGGTTATTTTCTTTGAAGAGCGCCTTGCAATTGTTTTGAATACTACACTTTCGGTAGTGATGGCTATGCTGTTTTCCCAGGGAAGTGATTTATTTGGAATAGAATCAGTCGCTTTGATGGTTTCCTGTGTGTCGGGCGGCTCTGTAGCGATTTACGTATGCAAGCTTGTTAAAACGGTTTCCAGGGGCAAACTGCTGCTGCCGGGCGTAGTGGCGGGCGTGGTAAGCATGGTGACGTCGCTGCTGATGCTGAGTATTGCGGGGAAAAGCCTGGAAGCCAGCTTTATTGCTTCTTTATATAGCTTAGCGGGCGGAGCGGTAGCCTCCATTTTGAGCACTGGATCGCTGTCTATATGGGAAAGTATGTTTAATTTATTGACGCAGTCCAAATTACTGGAGCTTACCAATTCCAGCAGCGATCTTCTGCGCAAAATCAGTATTGAAATTCCCGGAACTTATCAGCATTCCGTTGCGGTTGCCGAACTGGCGGAAAATGCGGCCAAGGATATTGGTGCCAATGCGATGCTGGCCCGGGCTGCTTCTTTGTATCATGATATCGGCAAGATGCGCATGCCGGAATGTTATACGGAAAATCAGACGGCGGAATCGCAGAGTTTTCACAGCACACTTTCACCTTATGAGAGCGCCCGGATGATTTTTGCACATATTACCGAGGGCGTGCAGATGGCCAAGGCTAATAAGCTGCCCCGGGAGATTATCGACGTCATTCAGCAACATCACGGAACTTCAGCCGTTTTATATTTTTATAATAAGGCAAGGGAAATCGATCCTGATACCGATATCAATGATTTCCGATATCCCGGACCGAATCCTCAAACCAAGGAAGCCGGTATTATTCTGCTTGCTGATTGTGTGGAGGCTTCCGTGCGCTCACTGGATGAAAAGAGCAGCGAGGTAATATGGGCACAGATTGAAAAGATGTTCAAGGCGCGCATGGAGGACGGGGAACTGGATGAATGTGATCTTTCCCTGCGGGATATCAATACAATTAAGCATTCGTTTGCCGCTACGCTGGCGGCGATGTACCATACAAGAATCAAATATGCAGAACAGGAGAAAAAGAGGCTTGAAAGTGGAGATTATTGACGCGTTGGAAACTCCGGAAAGCGCGGAATATGCCGGACTGCTGCAAGAGGTTGCCGAAACAGCTGTGAGGGAAGAGACGGGACGAAACGATTTTGAACTGACGATTACACTTACCGGAAATGAACAGATCAGAGAACTCAATGCCCGATACAGAAACGTGGACAGCAAGACTGACGTGTTGTCTTTTCCCCTTTGGGAGGCAGCGGAAGAAGAGCCGTTTGTGAATCCCGAAACAGGCTGCGGTATGCTGGGGGATATTGTAATTTCTCTGCCGCAGTTAAAAGAGCAGGCAGATACATATGGACACAGCTGCAGGCGGGAGGCTGCCTATCTGTGCGTGCATGGCGTTTTGCATCTTTTGGGATACGATCATATGACTGAGGAAGAGAAAGCCGTAATGCGAAAAAGAGAAGAAGACTTGCTTTTGAAAATGAATATGACCAGAGAGGATTAAACCATGAAAATGACACCGCAGCTTCGGGAGGAGTATACCGAATTTACAATCAGCCATCCCCGCAGCCATATTCTGCAGTCGGCAGAATGGGGGAAAGTAAAATCAGCCTGGACGAATGAATTTGTAATTATCCGGAACGAAGAAGGGAAAATAGCCGGCAGTTTGAGTATTTTGATCCGAAAAATCCCGATGTTTCCGTGTACCTTTATGTATGCGCCCCGGGGACCGATCTGTGATTTGCATGACGAAGAAATGCTGAAAAAAATCACCGACGGAGCGAAGGAGATTGCAAAAAAATACCGTGCGATGACTCTGAAAATTGATACGGACACGCCTGCTGACGATTATGAATACGCCCGTATTATGAAAAAACTGGGATATACCCTGAAAAATGATTATTATAATCTGGAAGGAGTACAGGCGCGTTTTTTGATGCGCGTAGATCTCAAGAACAAAACTGAGGAGGATCTGCTCAAAGGCTTTCACCATAAAACCCGTTACAATATACGGGTAGCACAAAAAAAAGGCGTAAAGATTAAAACCGGTACCCGTGAGGATATTCCCGTCTTTTTTGAGCTGATGAAAACTACCGGAGAACGCGATGGGTTTGTGATTCGGGATATTGATTATTTTTACCGGATGTATGACTGTTTGGGAAAATATTGCAGGATCTTTTTAGCCTATGCGGGCGAGGATGAAGAGCATATGGAATGTGTTTCCGGTACCATGGCGGGGCTTTACGGAAATAAATGTCTGTATCTTTACGGCGCTTCGGGAAACAAATACAGGAATTATATGCCTAATTACCTGATACAATGGGAAATGATCCGCTGGAGCCTGGAAAACGGCTGTACGGTTTATGATCTGCGCGGCGTTCCTGGCATTATTGAGGATGAAAACAATCCGATTTACGGACTGTATAAATTTAAAAAGGGATTTGCGGGCGAGGCTACAGAGATGATCGGTGAGTTTGACCTCGTATTTAAACCGTTCTGGCAGAAATTGTTCCGGTTTGCAGAATCTATGCGTAAAAAAGTTAGGAAGACGATTTCGCGCCTGAAGAGCCGAAAATAGAAAATTTTTTACAAAATATACAAATAACATTTGACAGACAAGCGAAAATATGATAATTTAATAAAGCTTAACATTGGAGCAGTTTGTTTTATTTTTGGGAGGTGCTGAAGATGGCAGTAGGACAGAGAACCAAGATTACTCTTGCATGCACAGAGTGCAAGAATAGAAATTATGATACTATGAAGAATAAAAAAAATAATGCCGAGCGTATCGAGCTTCAAAAGTATTGCAGATTCTGCAAGAAACATACCTTGCACAAAGAGACGAAATAATCTTAATTTTTAAAGGTGTGATGAATTATGTCAGAGAATAACGAAAAGACGGCAGTGGAAAAGGCCGCAGTAGTTGACAAGCCCGACAAGACCGAAAAAGGCGATAAAAAGAAAAAGGCGAAAAAGAAGAGAGAAAGAAAGCATCCCTTTGGTGACATGGTATCTGAACTGAAAAAGGTTACCTGGCCTACCAAAGAGGATTTGCGCACCTATACGGCCTGCGTTGTTCTCTTCGTTGTTGTCAGCGCTGTTTTGCTGTTCGTGATGGATCTGGGCGTTACTGCGCTTATCAATTATATCAGTGATCCTGAAAAGCTTCCGAGCGTGCTGGCCGGCTGGTTCGGCATCGGAGGCTGAGGCTATGGGTAACATTGCTGAAAATGAAGGCAAATGGTATGTAATTCATACCTATTCCGGCTATGAAAACAAAGTGCTGGACAGCATCAATAAAATGGTAGAAAATATGGGCCTGCAGGACTATATTTTTGAAGTGAAAATTCCCGTGGAAGAGGTCATGGAGGTCAAAAACGAACGCCGCAGGGTAGTGCAGCATAAGCTCTTTCCCAGCTATGTGATGATCAAAATGATTATGACCAAGCAGACGCTTTATCTTATTCGCAACACCCGGGGCGTTACCGGCTTTGTAGGGCCCGGCTCCAAGGTGCCGATTCCGCTTACCAATGAAGAGGTACGCAGAATGGGTATTGAAGATGTCCGTGTTAAGCTGGATATTGCCGTGGGGGATTATGTGGATATTGTTTCCGGTCCTTTGGAAAATTTTCAGGGTGTGGTACAGGAGGTGGACACGGTTCACCAGAAGGTACGCGTGCTCGTTTCTATTTTTAACCGTGATACGACGGTGGAACTGGATTTTATACAGGTAAAAAAAGTATGATCCATACCCTTTGCGGTGTGAATTATATACTGTCCGGCCGGCTAACCGGGCAGGGTGGGAGGATGCAAAATTCTTGTAATGTATCCGTGTAACCACATGCACTTTTTTAGGAGGTGTAATTATGGCTAAAAAAATTACAGGTATCGTAAAGTTGCAGATTGCTGCGGGAAAAGCCACGCCGGCTCCTCCGGTTGGCTCGGTATTGGGTCCTCACGGCATCAATATCGCGGGTTTCTGCAAGGAATTTAATGAGCGTACCGCAAAGGACGCCGGACTGGTCATTCCCTGTGTGATCACCATTTATCAGGACAGATCTTTCTCCTTTATTACAAAGACTCCGCCTGCGGCTGTTCTCATTAAGAAGGCCTGCAAGATCGAAAGCGGCTCCGGTGTGCCGAACAAAAATAAGGTAGCACAGATTACCAAGGCGCAGCTGCAGGAAATTGCCGAGCTGAAAATGCCGGATTTGAATGCTGCAAGCGTTGAAGCGGCAATGGCGATGATTGCCGGCACTGCGCGCAGCATGGGTGTAACCGTGGTTGACTAAATAACCGTAAATTCAGTGGGAGGGGCGGAAAAAACGCACCGTTAGTACCACAGGGAGGTATAAAATGAAAAGAGGAAAAAAATATCAGGACAGCGCCAAGCTTATTGATTCACAAAAATTATACGAGCCGGAAGAGGCTATCGCACTTTGCCTGCAGACGGCTAAGGCTAAGTTTGATGAGACGGTAGAGCTTTCCATAAAGCTCGGCGTAGATTCCCGTCAGGCCGACCAACAGGTTCGCGGCGTGGTAGTACTGCCGCACGGCACGGGTAAAACTTTGCGTGTGCTAGTGATTGCCAAGGGCGAAAAGGCTGACGCGGCACAGGCTGCCGGCGCTGATTTTGTAGGCGCTGAGGAGATGGTACAGAAGATACAGACTGAAAACTGGTTTGATTACGACGTTATCGTAGCTACGCCCGATATGATGGGCCTGCTGGGCCGGTTGGGTAAGGTGCTGGGTCCCAAGGGGCTTATGCCCAACCCTAAGAGCGGTACGGTTACGATGGATGTTGCCAAGGCTGTTGCCGATATTAAAGCCGGTAAGGTAGAATACCGTGTGGATAAAACCAATATCATTCACGTGCCCGTAGGAAAGGCCAGCTTCGGTACCGAAAAGCTTGGCGATAATATCAAAACGCTGATGGACGCCGTTATTAAGGCAAAGCCCGCCGCCGCAAAGGGAACGTATTTGAAATCGGTTTCTATTTCCACTACGATGGGCCCCGGCATTAAGGTGAACGGGCTTAGATTTAACGCTTGACAGATTTTGCCCGGCGTTATATAATAACAATACAAATAAATAATCTCTGTATACCGTAGACAGCAGGAGCTTTTCAGCTTAAATTTCCTGCCGAGGCATAGAAAGGTATTTTCTGCCCCCGTATGTCTATATGGGGGTTGTTTTTTTGAATTCTTACTAAAGGTGGTGAAAAAATGTCAGCAAATAAAGACGCTAAAATCGCCCTGTATGAAGAGATCAAAGAAAAGTTCTCAAAAGCCAGCGCTGTGGTGATGGTGGACTACACCGGTATCACGGTGGAGGAGGTTACCAGGCTCCGCGCTTCCTGCCGCGAAGCAGGCGTAGACTACAAGGTTTATAAAAATACGCTTGTTGCCAGGGCTGTAAAGGAGCTGGGCATTGAAGGCTGGGATGAGTTCTTAGAGGGAACCAACGCTTTTGCTTTCGGCTATGACGATGTGGTTGCTCCGGCAAAAATTGTTTATGAGTTTGGAAAAGAAGCGGAAAAATGCCCGATCAAGTGCGGTTACATGGACGGTAAGTTCATGTCGGCTAAGGAAGAGGAAGCGCTTGCAAAACTGCCGGGAAAGGATGCGCTTATTGTCAAGCTCATCTGGACGCTGCAGGGCAATGTACGCAACCTTGCTTATGCGCTTAACGCAATCAAAGAAAAAATGGAAGCTTAATTTTTAAAAGTGGAGGAATAAAAAAATGACAAACGCAGAAATCGTTGCAGCAATCAAGGAAAAAACCATTCTTGAAATTGCTGAGTTAGTAACCATGTTGGAAGAAGAATTCGGCGTATCTGCTGCCGCTCCTGTTATGGTAGCCGGCGGCGGTGCAGCTGCCGCAGCTGAGGAGAAGACCGAGTTTGACGTAGTTCTTGAGTCCTTTGGCGAGAAGAAGTTGGATGTTATCAAGGCTGTTAAAGAGGCACTTGGCCTTGGCCTGAAGGATGCGAAGGACCTTGTTGAAGCCGCTCCGAAAGCTCTGAAAGAGGGCGCGCCCAAAGAGGAAGCCGAAGCTCTGAAAGCAAAGCTTGAAGAGGTTGGCGCAACTGTTACCCTTAAGTAATTGTTTAAAACCCAAAAACCAGTGTAGAAATACACTGGTTTTCTTTTTTTGGAGGAGGATTGAAAACTTTGAAACAGGGGTTGAATTTACTATTTTTTTGATGTATAATAAAAAACAAAGGAATAGGAAGGGTAAATACATGAGAAATATAAAAAAGCTTTTTGCCGGTATCCTTGTTTCCAGTCTTTTAGTATTTTCAATTACGGTTTTTGCGGTCGTAGACGAAATGGTTCCCTATGAGTATTATTACTGGCAAT
>CAJMLN010000017.1 GCA_905214315.1 uncultured bacterium
AGCACAAAAAAGGCTCGGCCGCGCGCGGGAGAGCATCTCCCTTGTTCGTCCTCTACGTGACGGTGTGATTTCCGATTCCGCCATTACCCAAGAAATGCTTCAGCTGTTCATGAAAAAAGCCCTACCCAAGCGCAGCCTGTTCCGGCCGCGCATTATTATCTGCGTTCCCAGCGGCGTTACCGATGTAGAACGGCGGTCTGTTATGGGCGCTGCCCAGCGGTTAGGCGCGAAAAGTACTTACATTATGGAAGAACCGCGCGCAGCCGCAATCGGCGCAGACCTTGACATCTTTAAACCCCATGGATCTATGATTGTAGATATTGGCGGCGGCACAACGGATATCGCCATTCTTTCCCTGGGTGCCTGCGTCATCAGTACCTCTTTAAAAGTAGCGGGAAATAAAATGGACGACACTATTGTAAAATATATGCGGCGCAAGCATAATCTGCTGATCGGCGAGCGTACCGCAGAAATGCTTAAAATCAACATTGGTACCGCCTGGCCCAGAAATGAGATTCTTTACTCTGAGGTCATGGGCCGGAATCTGCTGACCGGCCTGCCCAAAAGCATTGAGGTTTCCTCTGAAGAGATCCGTGAAGCCTTGGAAGAATGTTTTTCTTTAATTATTGCCGAGATCCATAAAGTTTTAGACGATACTCCCCCAGAGCTTGCGGCAGATATCGTAGAAAGCGGCATTGTGCTTACCGGAGGCGGCTCCTTACTGTTCGGCTTGGATAAATTGATTTCCTCCACTTTTGGCCTGAATTGCTACGTAGCCGAAGACGCTGTTTCCTGCGTTGCCCTAGGGGCCGGAAAATGCCTGGATAATTTGGATTATGCCGATCCGGAATATCCTTCCGAAATCTAAACTATGTTTTATAAGCCGCCTCCCGCAGCAGTTTCTGTTCTGCTGCGGGAGGCGGCTTATATCCAGGCAAAAACAAGCGGCTTCTCTTTGAATCAATATAGATACCATTAATTCCTGAATATAGAATTTATATTTCACCATCTCCGCTTTTTTCAATACAAACCATTGAATGCAATTTTCTTCTTTTATAAAAGCGCCAGCTGCCACACAAAAAATTTTGCCTTTTTCATTAACAAAATTTCCTTTTATAGAATATAATACAGCAGTTAGGTAAATAATCATTTCGAGGTGATTTTATGGCAAAATGCTGTATATGTGATTGTGAAAAAAAAGAGAATCTTAAAATCCTGGGAAAATACATTTGTGCGGACTGCGAATGGAAAATCCTTACCACGCAGGTTCATTCCAGCGGCTATAACAAGTGTGTTTCACAGCTAAAAAAGATCATTCGGGTTCAATAAAGCGCATATACTGTTTTTTGCTTAAAACACAGTTATATACCGCGAAAAGGCAGACTGTTACCCGTCTGCCTCCTATAAAAAAAACAGAGGAGATTCTCCTCTGTTTTTTTAACCTACCATACCAGATCTTTCGATACTTTGAACAAAAAATTTCTGGCAGAAACAATACAAAATTACAATCGGCGCAACGTGCATAACCGTACAGGCGGATTGATACAGCGAATTCAAAACTGCATCACCATTTATTCCAAGCACACTCACTACATATCGGGCGCCCGCTCCGGTAATCTGCGTAGCCATCACCTTTGCCGTAGGATTCAAAAAGCCTATATAATACTGATCGTTATACTGCCATACTACAGCAAATAACAATACGGTAATAAGCATCGGCAGCGCGCTGGGCAACATAACCTGAACAAAGGTTCTGAAGGCTCCCGCACCGTCAATATACGCCGCTTCCTCAAGCTCCTTGGGCTGATTTACAAAATACTGCCGCAACAGGAATACAAACAAACCGTTCCGGTACATTGTTGCCGTAGCAGAAAGCAGACCTATCGCCGTCCAGCCCCGAGTAAGGTCAATATTTGGTACCAGATAAAGCGGCTGTCCAAAGGTAAACATATAGAGCGGATTAAAAGCTTTATACCGGAAATACATTGACGTTGTCAACATCTGTATCGGAACCATCAAGGTAAAGATACACATGAGAAAGAAGAATGAATTTCCCTTAAATTTAAAACGCGCTAATCCATAAGCAACCAGCGTACAGGAGCACATCTGGAACAATGCAAATATCACCGAGGAAGAAAAAGAGTTCCAATACAGCTGCGGAATATTCACAAATTTCCACATAACGATATAGGTGTTAAGATTCAGCGTTCTGGGAATCAAAATGACTGTAGGATCATAAACATCCGCAGAAGTCATAAATGAAGTAATCAGCGTTATCAGCATAGGATAAACAATCAAATAACATATACCTATCAGCAGCACGCTGCGAATCAACGCCCATAGAATACTCATCATGCGCTTTCCAAATAACGCCCTTTTCAGCTTCTGCCCAAAGGTAAGTGTAGGAGGTACATAGCTGTTTACTTCTTCAGCTCCAACCTCATTTGTCTTTTTCATCTCTTCAACTTTCACCATCTTCTACACCCCTTTAATTCTCATAGTAAACGAACTTAGATATAACTGCCGCGACCACGCTGATAATAATCGCAGTAATCAAAAAATACATCCAGCTCATTGCCATAAGATCTACCTGGTTCGCAACCCCATTTTGGGTATACAAATAAGCAAGCATTGGATTATTCATTCCGCAAAGCACATCGATCATCGTATAGATCGCGTTAACCAAAATCATCGGGCTAATCATCGGGAAAGTGATTTTCCAGAAATTTTCCCAGCCGGTAGCTCCTTCTACTTTAGAGGATTCAAAGATTGAAGGAGAAATCGTCTGTAACCCTGCAAGGAAAATGAGAATCGGTACACCTGAACTGTTCAAAATAGTACTCAATTCCTCAAAAGCCGAGCCGATAAACGAACCAAACGTACCTCCAATTGATTCTTCAATATTCCCGGCAATATTCATTGCCTGTGCTCCCATGGAGGCCATTTGGCTTTCATCAAAGGCGCCGCCGCCGGTAAGCAGGGAGGCCGCAACACCGGCCGATGTAATAACCGGCATAAACAGCACCGCACGTGCAAAAGTCCGACCGCGGAAATTCTGGTTTAAAATATTCGCCATCAGAAAGCTGAAAATCAATATCGAAGGCACCTGTATAATCAGCTTCTGCCCGGAAGCCAACAGATTATTAATAAAGTCCGCCTTTTTTGTAATCGCCTCGATATAGGCGGTAAAACCGTACGGTTCTATGTCAACAATACCGGTAACCGTATCAAAGGTCTGCACGTTAAAGGACAATACCAATGCCGTATACAGCGGTGAAAGTACAAAGAATATAAACCCGATAATAAAAGGAAGAATAAACAGCCATCCATAAAGCGAACGTTTTGTCATTAATCCTAATTTATAACTTCTTGGCTTTTTCATTAATCATTCCCCCCTCTTGCAAAGCTTTTGGCCGCCACCACGGTTCCGTCAGCCGCGGTATATTCATAAGAATTATAATTCACATATACTTCAACACCATTGCCATAGGTAACCTTATTTACATTTTCGGCCACATTTTCATGCGCTGTAATAAACTCACCGGCAGTGGAGGCAAGCAGTTCATTATATTCTTTATACATGGCAATCGCTTCATCAAGCCATGAGGAATAATTTAACGAATACATTCCTTCAAAGGTAAGATCCTGAACCTGATCGTTGGGCTCGTAGCACCAGCGATAATACATCCCAGCGCCAGCTTCTACTGCCTGAAGGAAGACGGTTCTTGTATCACCATTGAGATTAATCGGTTCTCCGGAATACTGGATGCATCCGTGAATAACCATCTGATAGAACGGAACAGAATAATCTGCCAGATTAAACATACTGCTGGTATTGCTGATTTCAAAAATATTCTCTACATAGCCAAGCATATAGGAATTAACGCCTTTCCCCATAACAGAGAAATTATTTTTATACTCCTGTGCCACCGCAGTGTAGGTTTTTGCCACCTTATCTCTGTCATAAAAATCATTGATCTTATAATTCCCTGTAAGATCCTTACTTAAGCTGCCAAGGCTTACACCCCTTACGCCAAGCTTTTTCAAATCATCCAATACTTTAACAGCATTACTCTTACTATTATCTTCGGCATCAATATTGTAAATTACCGAAGGCGATACAATCGTAGCAAAATTCTCTTCACTTGCCAGTTTACTTACAACATCATACTGATAATGATAAGCGATATCCCGTGTAACCAGCCGGGAAGCATCCCGCAGCTGACTGTAGCCGTCAAACCATTCGCTCTCATACACATATGCAAGTTCGGTTTCAAAATAGAGGTTCACTCCCAAACTATCTGCAAACGCAAGCAGATCGCTCAGCCCATTCTTTCCGCCCAGTTCGTTCAAAACCTTTATTTTATTAAATACAGAATTCCGTATGCCGTTATTGCACCAGCCCTTATAGTTTACAGAAATATTTTTAATTCCCGCATCGCTGAGCTTCTGTATAATTTCCCGGCACTGTTCAAAGGTCGTAATCGCCTTCATTTCCGTATATCCAACACCAAGGAATGCCGTTTTATGATCATAAGCGCCAACCAATTCAATATTAAAAGGAACAGAACTGAAATCTTTTTGACTCAAAACATTCTTTTCCATCAGATAATTTCTGTAATATTCCGCCATACCACTATAATTGGCCTTATCTCCCTCCAATAAGGTGTAAGAAACGGAAATATCAAAAGAGGACATCTCATTCTGATAGATTCTTGACGTCTTCTGCGTACTGCTGAACGTAAGTTCCTCATACTCACAAAGCTTAAAAGAAGGATAACATCTATTTCTATCTATAATCTTTGTGCTCTTTCCAGCGATATCTGCCGTAATCGTCGCTCCGGTATCCCCGCTCTCAATAATGGCAAACAAAGCGCTGTTTTCCTTTTTAATTCCAAATACCGGCAAATACGCATTCTGGTTGTCAAACGGCCGCTGTTCTCTCTCCCGTCCTTCGTCCAGGCCATAAAGCTGTACCTTTACCGCGTCGGAAATATTGGTTTTGCCATTATTAAAATTAATAATGGCTCCGGACCCGTCCGGTACAAACATATAACCGCTCTCTGTTCTTGATGCTGAGCCAAAATACTGCAAAAGATTAATGGAAGCAATTGCAAATGTATTTTTATCATACTGGATCTCATCATTGGCAATGCTGACATTCAAGCCAGTCTCGGTAAGCTGGTAATCCAAAGGAATCCAGAAATTCTTCGCCGCTTCAGTTTCCACGCCAAATTTTTCATTCATTGCGTCACGATCCTCAAGCGTCATACCAATAACCTCGGTAAAGCCTTCCTGCATCTGCAGCATAACCTGCCGGTTATGCCACTTTGTCTGATCGCCCATGATATACACCGTTTGGCCGTCGTTGATAAAATCTTCTATATTGGGTGCAATTGCTTTAAGCTCATCACGCCGGTCAGCCGGATAACTCGCCCAAGTAGACGGGGTTATCTTTGAATACAAGCTGCCGCTGCTGATATATTTTGAGGTTGCCAGATACCCGGGTGTATTTTTTAATGTTTCAATATACTTTTCAGCCGTTTCACCGTCAATACAGGTAGGAACAATATAATCCGGTTTAATCTGTCCCAGGATATAAATCACGCGAAGATGTCCATCATGATTCACCACATAATACGGCTTTAATTCGCTTTCTTCGTCTAAATTCATAACGCAGTCAAGATAACTTTCCAGGGTTTTCTGGCTGCCGTCCGTCTTATTGAGATAGAACATTGTGATCTGGCTGCTCATCTCACTTCTAATCCCGTTGTTGCGCTCTGACGGGGTCGGATTGGAAAACCATACATCTCCTGTCTTTTTACTTACAAGGGCAAATTCCAAAATCCCTTCGCTGAAATAAAATTCATAATTGCTGTTTTCATCTACAAGGTAAAACGTAGTATTTTTCGTCGGATCCTCATCTTCACGAACCAAAGTCTTTCCATTTTCATCAAATGCAAACAGGGGATCCGTATTCGTAGGTGTAATATAGCCTTCGCCTTCCTCTGATACACAACCGGTAAATGCAATCACCGGAAGGATCATGAGTACTATAAGGAAAGCAGAAATTATCTTTTTTCTCATAACCTTTCTACCTCCTTTACCTGCGCAGTTCCAATTCTCGGTATATGGTGTAAACAAAATTCCATATTTCCTGAACCAGATAGAAGAACATCATTCCCAGGAAAACGATAACCGCCATTCCAACAGCGATAGCCACAAGCGTAAGAAATGTTTTTCCCCCACTGTACTGATGCGTCGTCATCGTTCCCATATATAGTAAAATAGCCGTCCATCCAATACCGATATACGTAATCAGGGAAACAATCGTCGCCTCATTGGTAGTAAGAATATTCGTAAACAGCAGCAGGGCAATTTGCGAAAGTACTACCGGCAGCATGGAATATCCGGTATATATCAGAATATCCCGCATACTGCCTTCACCGTCAAACAGAGTGGTAAGGCCCCAGTTTGCCATTACCCAAATAAGTACTACCAGCGCCACTGTTACAAATGTTCCAATAACATTGATGTCTTCTGGAAAAACCGCAAACTCATTAAAGGTATAACCATTGAACTGCTTATCCAGGATACTGGTAATAACAAACATAACCAGAAAAAATATTGCAATATACATCCGGCCACGTTTTTCATGCTTCAGATCCCAAAAGCCGTCAAGCGGATGCGTAGAAACATGGAAGGCATATTTTAAATCCTGTGCAAATGTCTTGAACCGTCCCATTATATGTCTTTACCTCCCGTTTTTATAAACCGTCTCAGCCGCTTATACCAGCCCCAGATCAGAAGCAGTACTACTAAAACAATAATTCCCGTCATCATATACGGCATAATCTCTTCAAGTACCTTATCCCGATACTTATAAAAAGCTTTGCCGTATTCTTCCTGTGAATATCCCTTTTTAAAATACTCGGCCGCTTTTAAATAAGTTTCCTTCTGCAGCGTACTATCCAGCTCTTCTGCGGCATCCATATAATAGACCTTTCCGATGCCGTTATAGGCAAGCACGGAGTTTGAAGACATTCCCAATATTTTCTGCCATGCTTCAACTGCTTCCTCATAACGGCGCTCCTCATGACTGTTGACCGCTGTACGAAGAATCGTTCCATATTCTGTAGGAATGTAAGTTGTCAACTGTGCCCCACCGGAATCCAGCACTACCAGCGTCTGATCATCTGCCAACAGTTCTATTGCCGAAGGACTGAGACTGGTTCCCTTTGTAAAGCCTACCTGTTCCTCACGGTTAGTAAGATTTCCGGTATTATTCTGCCTCTGGCCCAACGCGCCGAACACATACAGCAGTTCGCCGGTATTGGTATACGTAAAAACTCTGCCCTTTTGGGAATCCAAAATGCTGGCAAGGCCATTTTCAGAAACAGTAACATCTACAATATAAGAGTATGTAGAGCGTTCTGCCGCATCTCCCATATCACCGGAAGGAGGAATAATCCCCTGCCGCTGCAATACATCCGAGCCTGCGGCATTTAACTTTCTCAGCGCCGCACCGATCTCCGTATTGCTCTGGAAATGAGATGCCAGATCCTCCACCTTCAGCTGTGATATCGTTCCGTAAATAAAACCTTCACTATCCAGCGTAACATTACTATATTCCGTAGAAAGATTCTGCTGCATCAAACTCTTTGCTTCCGCCGAAAATATCCGGCTTAAGAAAGAAGAAAGCGTCTGCTTTGTTCTGGTAGCTCCGTAAAACTTAGTAAACTCGCCATCCTTACTCAATTCTACAAGCCCCTGATAGCAATCCTTGGAAACAACAAACATACGCATGGAGTTATCTACTACAATTTTCAGCGGCGTATAGGTAATATCCGCTGCGGAAGATCCTCCCTCGCTAATAACCGTATCTCCGGTTCCGCTTCCGGCGCTGGGGGCCGGTGTAGCATCCGCCGGAGCTTCCGCCCCGCCTTCATTTTCAGCAGGCGCTTCCGTTTCAGCAGGGATTTCTGTCGCCACGGGTACCTCCGTTGCACCTGGCGTTTCCTCATCGTCTTCCGGTATAATCATATCATCAGAAAGATACTGTGAAATATCCGGGTCATCAAAGGTCCTGTCAAACACAAAGAGGTCTTCTTCTCTATCAAAGGCAAAGCGTACAACCCGCTTATTATTGGTATCGCAGATATAAAGCAAATCCTCCGCCTCATAAATAAACATACCGTTGGGAGAATTAAATGAATCCTCCCCATTTCCATTGTTCCAGGTCTTAATGATTTGCTTTACTGTTTTCAAATCCTTATCCAGTACAATAACCCGGTTATTTCCCGTATCAGAAATAATAACCGCTTCATTATATTTAAACTGAACAAGGTCTGATGGATTCAGCATTGCCGTACCGTCCAGATTCTCCAGCCCAATAACGCCGCTGTCAATGATAACATCCGGAACATATGCCTGCGGCTCCTGATATGCGCCGGATTCTGTTACAGTATAATTCTGGTACGGCGCAGCAAATGCGGTAACCGATACCGCAAGAACCATTATAACAGCAAATACCAGAGATGCTGCTTTTTTCATTTTCATCTTCCGGCCCCCTTAATCTTTCATACCTGACGTAGCCATGGTCTCGATAATATTGCTCTGTGCTACGATAAACAACGCAATTGGAACTGTCATAAGGATAACCGTTACCGCGTTGGATACGCCCTGCCGGGCCACGCCGGTAGAAACGATCTGTGTAAGCGCGTACGGCAATGTCTTAAGCGATTCGCTTTGAATAAATACCGACGCGCCCAGATTCCAAAGGTTTTGTACAGAAAAGATCATCAGCGTGAGCCAAGCGGATTTTACCTGCGGAAGAACGATGGACCAAAAGATTTTAAAGCTTCCGGCGCCATCAATACGGGCCGCCTCAATCAAAGACCTCGGAATCTGCGACATAAACTGCTGCATTAAATACATTCCTAAGGATGCGCCGAACACAGGCACAATAATCGCCCAATAAGTATCGATCATGCCCAGTTGTGCTTTAATCATAAACAGCGGAATCCAAAGCACAGTACCATTAAACATAAGCGCCGTAACGATCATTCCGGAAATAAACTTTCTTCCGGGGAACTGATACAGAGAAAGCGGATACGCGCACATAGAGCAGAATACGATTTGGCCGAAGGTACCCACTGAAGTGATAAACAACGTATTAAAGAAATACCTTGAGAATGGCACCCAGGAATTTCCCATTAAAACGAACAAATCCGTATAGTTAGTCGTTACCCATCTTTGCGGAAACAATGTAGGCGGAAATTTAAACAACTCATCCATAGGCTTAAAGGAGTTGCCTACCGCATACACCATCGGCAATACCATAAAACAGGCAATTACCACCAAAAACAGTATACCAAGAAAATTTCCCGCTCCCGAGCGGTTGAGCTTTTTCGCCATTTTCACTCACCCACCTTCGAAAGCAATTTTTTAATAATCTTATTGGTAACAATCATCATCAGGAATAAGAGCACCGCGATTGCGCAGGCATAGCCCATTTCCATTCGGTTATTCGCGTAATCCTCCATATGATGGATCAGCGTATGCGCCACATAGTCCTGAGAGGGGAACCCGACCAGGTTCGTAATCTGTGCGCCCACGGAAAACGCACTTGTAATACTCATAACGGCGCCGAACATCAGCTGCGGCTTCATATAGGGCAAGGTAATATACCAAAGCTCCTGAAAACGGTTTTTAACGCCATCAATGGCTCCGGCCTCATAAAGCGTTCGATCAACATTCTGCAAACCTGCAATAAACGTCAAAAAGCTGGTTCCCAAGGACGACCATAGAATCACGATCAAGCAACATGGAACTATATAATCGACGTCCTCTAACCATTTAATGTTTGTAAGCGTCAAGCCGGTATTCATCAAAAAGCCGTTCAACAGGCCGTATTGGTCTGAAGAAAAGATAATCTTCCAGACGACATAGACGTTTGCCAAGGTCGGCGCGTAATAAAACAGCGTCATAACCGCCCTGGTCTTTCTGCCCAGCTCATTGATAAGCCAGGCAAAGAACAGGGACATCAAATAACCGCCAGGGCCGACGATAACGGCAAAGAACAACGTATTCTTAAACGCTGTCATAAAAAGATCATCTGCGGTAAACAGCCTGATATAGTTATCCCAGCCGGTAAATACCGGAGGTTCCAATACGTTAAAGTAAGTAAAGCTGAAATAAATAGCAACAAACACCGGCAAAACCGTAAACACGATAAATACCAGCAAATACGGAAGCATAAACAAATAGAGGCTGCCGTTTTTACGCATTTCCTTGAACTGATAACGAATCCAATCCGAGAAAAATGACTTCTTTTTTGTTGCGGGATTCGATTGGTTAGCCATTATTCGTACTTCCTTTCGGTTTTGTCATTTCTATAATTTTATCTGCGAATTCTTCACGCTTGCGCGCAATTTCTTGATTGATTTTGCTGACATATTCCACAAACGTGGTATTCGGATCGGTATCGTTATTGATAACCTCTTTCCAGGCGAACTCAATATTACGTGCAGTATAATAGCCGCCCGGAACCTGCGGAACAGCCTTGGCGTGCGTCCATTGCTCCTGAATGGTTACCATTGATTTTTTATCCCAGGGCAACCGCGCCATCGCTTTCAGGTTTGCCGTCTGATATCTTGCTGCGGCCCCCAGCAGGCTTTCAATTTCCGTACCGAAACGGTACTGAGCGTCCTCACCAGTCCACCATTTCATAAACTCCCAGGCACGCTGAATATGATCGCGCCCCTCCTCCGTGGTTTTATCCATGGCAAGCATAATGCAGCCGGCTGAACTGCTGCCGCAGGAATGATCCACTACCACATTGCCATTTTCATCCAGAAGCTGATTCCCGTTCTCATCATACTGTACTGTACCGGGAACCATGGCAAATTCCCAAAGTCCTTGAATTTCAGGAGCAAAAACAGCAAGAGTAGAATATGTGCTGTAACTGGCAATACCTACCGGAACCTCACCGGTACGGAAACGGTTTGCAAAATCATACGTATTGGGCAAATCATATAAAGTATAGAACTGCGTCCATTCCTTAAACGCATCAAGTGCCGCATCCGAAGTCAAGTCTGTCGTCGTGCGGTCATCAGTATAGAATTGTCCGCCCTTTTGATACAGCAGCATAGCATACGTAAGGTTGCCGGCCCCTACCGCGCCAACTACCGGCACCGGCATAGCAAACGTCATTTGCTGGTTCTGCAATTCTCCTATAATATAGTATACATCCTCCCATGTCTCCGGAGGCTCCAATCCCAATTCTTCCAAAATATCCGTGCGGTAAAATACCATATAGAAATCCTGTGTTTCTGGAACTGCATAAATCCCGTTTCCAAAGGAAAACGGCTCCACCGCGCTGGATGCAAACCTTTCGGTATTAAGCAGTACCTCCGCATAATCAGGGAAAAGCTCTTCATCGGCAAGATTCATCACCGCGCCGCGGAAAGCGTAATTGACCGCATCGACTTCCCCTCGTGACAGGCAAATATCCGGTCCAATACCGGAAAGCGTAGAGGGCAAAAGAGACCCCGCAGCAACAAGCCTCGTGCTTACGGTAATTCCCGTCTGCGCTGTAAACATATCGTCAATCAGTTGTTTTAAAATCGTGGCATTATCTCTTGAGCCTGTAAGTCCTACACCGGTCTCCAACCAAACCTCTACCGGCTCCTGCCCATCCTGTGCAACAGTACCGCCAATGTTATCATAGTCCTCCGTGAAAGACGCGATAAAGGAACGAACCTCATGAACAAGGCTTTCAAAGAAATTCGCACTTGCGCGCGGCAGCCCTTCCGCCAACCGCTCTTCAGTAGTAACAACGATATAATCCAGCTCCAACGGATTTTGGCTCATATCATTAATCCACGTGCCCATAGCCGCAATTGCATCTTTAAAATCGGTAAAAATGTTTTTAATTTTCGTATGGTCAGAATTCATCTGTTCCAGAATCAGCATCATGCTCTTCAAGCTGGAAAGCTGTGCGCTGGCGCTCTTTCCGAAGACCTCAATAAAACGTGCTTCCAGCTGCGTGAGATTTTCATATTCATTTCTAATGATCTGCAATGCATCAGGAACCATGGTATTAAGCATATAATCGCGGTTCAAGTCAGGGGAAGAACCGGTGATCATCAAAATTCTTCTGTATGCGGTATTCAGCTGTGTAAGGCTGTTTTCAGCATCCGCCAGCAAGTCGCCCAAATCTCCCAGAGTTGTTTCCAGGCGGATCGTATTTTCGCCGGCATTTAAGAAAAAGTAATACGTGCCGTTCGTATCATCGCCCAAGGTATAATAGGAGAAAGAACTGTCATACCGGAAACGAAGATTTCCCGCCTCCTGGCATGGCTGAACACCGTTGATCATTAATTTCCGGGAAGTATACATCCCGCTCAAGGTATTCTGCCGTGCCTTCAGCGTTATCGCATACAAGCCGGACTTTTCTACCGATACCTTCCACTCAATCCACTCGTTCGGGCTCTGCCATTTATCCGCGCCAATCGTATTATAGCGGATCTTACTGTGATGATACGGTACCGTAAGCGGAGAGGATCTGTCTGTAATAGCATAAATCGTAGGCGACGATTTCAAAATGTCGTAAGTAACATCCTTTGTAGCGTCATAAGCCGTCACATCTACGGGATCAATATAACTGTTATATTTATCTATCGCACTCTGCGTAAGAAATTGAGCGGAATGCTTATTCGTATAAATCTCAGGATCATGCAGCCCTTCTGCCTGAATATACACAGAATTTACGCCCGTTACCTTTTGGTATCCGGCAGCCTGATATTGTGCAACCAATTCTGCATAGGTGGGAATCTCTTCAATTTGATGAAGCTTTGCATATTCTACCACCATGCCTTCTTTTACAGCTTCAAAAGAAAGCACATGTGTTCCTTCTTCAAAATAAAATTTGAAAGGCGTCTGCTCATAACCCATATAATCCCTTACAGCAAGGCTCTGCCATTGAGGTGCTTCTTCCTGATAGGGACGCTTTTCATTATTTGTCTGTCCGTCAACGCGCAAAAGCCCGGAATCCTTCCAAACACGCTCAAAGTTCACCTGACGCGCTTCATAAAAAGGCACGGCATAATCAATATACACTCTACGCTGAACCGCCGAGCTCTTGCTGGAAACACTGTACTGCTGCCCGTCTATCTCATAAACCAGTTCATCGTAGGCAAAATACGAAAATGTAATATTGTACAGCCCCGCCTGTTTTACATTGAAAACCCAGCCGCAGATCCCCTCATCATAAAAAAGCGCTCCCTCGCGAAGATCTTCGGGGGCGTTTTTCGACGCAACCTTTACAAGGGGAAGCTTGCCGATGATCTCGCCCGTATCCGGGTCAAACTGCACGGCATCCTTCCCGCTCAAAACGATTTCCTCCTGCGGCATGGTTTTATCGCTATATTTATTTTTATAAGCGGTATAATCTGCCGTACTGGAAACCGTACTGTCAAAGGCTTGCGCCTCAGGCATTTCATAATCAGCTTCCTCTTCTGTAGTGCCGGCCTCTGTTTCACCAGGCGTCTGAGATACATCAATATTTTCCGGCGCAGCATAAGCTACGCAGGCAAACACTGAAATCATTACTGACGCAATGATGACAAAGACCAGCAGTCTGTTAAGCAAAGACTTCATGTTCTTCCTCCTGAAAGCTAAAATGTTTCTGCAAAAACGCTCAATATATAATAATGAGTACTCCGTGAGCAGAATGATACATAATATCTACTGTATCATACCACCAAGAGGGGGCAAAGTCAATATGCTGCCTAAAAAATTTTCCGTCATGTAAAAAATTCCCTTTTTAAAAAGAACGCCCTAATATCGGGCGCTTTCATCATTTTCCTTCTTGCTGTTAAAAAAATATTTACATTTTTAGACCATTATTTTATCACAAAAAGCACATCCGGATTCCCAATATTCTACCGGATAAAAAAAGTTCAAAATATTTGCTTTTTCTTATTGACTTATGCGCTTCGTTGGGGTATAGTTATTATCAAGCTGCTTTTATGCAGTTTCAAAATCAACGTGGTGCGAGGTGTTTCTTATGAAGACACTAAAGCGACTGTTTCTCTATTTCAGGCCTTATTTGGGTATCATGATACTGTACTTGGTTATGGGTGCGCTGATCGTTTCGCTGGCCATGGTGCTGCCGCAGATCACAAAAACTATCATAGCCTCAGTTATCGGCGATACTCCTTTTTCGATTTTGGGCCATACTCCCTCTTCCAAAGAGGTGCTCTTTCTTCAACTGGCCGTTGCCTGGCTCGCGATCGTAATCGTGCGTCAGGGGCTTTCCTACATCCGCGGCTATTTAATGGCCAAAAGCTCTATTAAAGCCGTTTGTAAAATGCGTGAGGATGTATTTGAAAAATTAGTATGGCAGTCACAGACTTTTCTGCGCAATGAAAATACCGGAAATATTATGACGGTCATCAACGGTGACACGGAAATGATAAAAAATTTCTTCACCGGCACCGTTCCCGCCATTTTGGAGGCTGTTTTCGGTTTTGTTTTCGCCAGCATCATGATCGGCCAGATGAGTTGGATTATGGTATTGACTGCTTATCTTTTTGTGGTGCCTCTGTTTTTGATCTCCCGAAAATTCAGCAAAGTATTCTATAAATGGTACCACTTTGTGCGCGAATCCAGTGCGGATTTAAGCATGACTACCCAGGAAAATATCACCGGCATCCGTATTGTAAAGGCCTATGCCCAGGAAGAGCAGGAAAAGAAAAAATTCCAGGAAAAGAATGACGCATTCCGCTACCACGGCATCAACTATATGGTAATCTGGGGCAAGCATTTCATTCCCTTCGGTATTATCAGCAATCTGCCCAACATCGTGCTTACCATTATGGCGGCTCTTTTAGTAATTAACGGCAACACCCATTTTATGATGCTGGATCAGACGATGAGTGTTGCCGAGTTCGTGGCGATCGGCGGTTATGTGGGCTATATTCTGGTTCCCTTCCAGCAGATCAACAACTGGCTGAACCAAACTCAGCAGGCTGCTACCAGCGCGGAAAAGGTGTTCCGCTTTTTAAATACCGGCTCTATCATCGCTTCAAAAAAAGATGCGCAGACGGTGGACCCTGCCTGCATCAATATCAAAATGGAGCATGTGAGCTTCAGCGCGAATAAAACGCAGGTCATTGAGGACGTTACCATTGACCTGCCTCAGGGAAAAAGTCTCGGCATCATGGGCACTACCGGCAGCGGAAAAACGATGATTACCAATTTAATGACCCGCTTTTTTGACGTTACCGAAGGAGAGGTTACTATCAACGGAATCAATGTAAAGGATCTGGAGCTGACCAATCTGCGAGCCTGCTTTTCGCCTGTGCTGCAGGATGTATTCCTATTTTCCGATACCATTGCGAAAAATATCGCATTTGGTCGGCCGAATGCCACCTATGAAGATGTGTGCAACTGTGCAAAAATTGCGCAGGCCCATGACTTTATTCTGGAAACCCCCGACGGGTATGATACCATTGTAGGCGAGCGCGGCATGGGGCTTTCCGGCGGACAAAAACAGCGTATTTCCATTGCTAGAGCCCTGCTTTTCAACGCGCCGGTGCTGATATTTGACGACGCAACCAGCGCCCTGGATATGGAAACCGAGCAGGAGCTGTATCAGGCGCTGCGCAGCCGCGGCAGCAACCAAAGCCATATTATCATCGCCCACAGAATCTCTTCAGTAAAGGACTGTGATGAAATCATCATTATGGATAAAGGGCGTATTATAGAGCGCGGCACCCACGAAGAGCTTCTGGCGCTGCGCGGGCAGTATTATGAAATTTACAAAGAACAGTACAGCACTGTTCTTGAGGCAGTCTAAAGGAGGTGGTCCTATGGCACGCAACAGATATTTAGACGATGAAGAAGAAATTGTTAAGCTGAACGCCGGTCTCTTAAAACGGCTGTTCCGCTACATGATTCCCTACAAAAAGCTGTTCTTTGCAGGACTGTTCCTTTTAATTATCAACGTATTGGTCACCCTGATATGGCCCCGGATGACGCAGTGGATTATTGATGATGTGCTTTCCATAGACGGCGCTTATGCCAACAATATCAAAGCCCTGCTTACTGTTGTCGGCATCGTGTCTTTTGTGCTCTTTGTTGACGTTTTTTTAGCCGCAAAGCGTGTAATTCTGATTACCAAGCTCGGCCACAACACAATTTACGATATCCGGCGTGAAATTTTCAATCATGTGCAGACGCTTTCCTTCAAATATTTTGATGACCGGCCAGCCGGCAAAATCATGGTACGGATTACTAATTATGTGGACTCCCTCTCCAACCTGCTCTCCAGCCAGATCATCCAGCTGATTGTAGACGTCTTTACGCTGCTCTGCATTTTAGTAATTCTGCTGAGCATGAATCTGCGGCTTACCCTGCTGAGCTTTGCAGTAATTATTCCCCTTTCACTGTTTATTATCTTTCTGCGCCGTATCATTGCCAAATGGGCGCGCCGCGTAAGAGCAAAGTCGAGCAACCGAACAGCCTATATCCATGAAAATATCATGGGTACTTATGTGACCCAATCCTTTAACCGGGAGCAATACAATCATAGGGAAATGGTCCGTCTGGACGACGACGTAAACTACCAGTTCATCCGTCTTCACCTTTCCAGCGCGACCCTTGGACCGGCGGTAGATATTCTTTCTACAATCGGCACGATCCTGGTTTATTTTGTGGCCATTCGATTCATTGCCGGCGGCGAGATGACCTTAGGCGCGCTGACGGCCTTTACTACCTACATGACAAGATTCTGGCAGCCGATTTCCTCCTTTACCACGATTTTCAATCAATTCTGCGAGGCTACCAGCAACATCGAGCGTATTTTTGAAACCATTGATACCGAGCCGGAAATCGAAGACAAACCGGACGCTTACGAGCTGCCGGATATCACCGGCCGCGTGGAATATAAAAATGTTGATTTTTCCTACGACGGAAAAGTCAACATCCTGGAAAACGTCTCCTTTACCGTAGAACCCGGGCAAATGATTGCCTTTGTCGGTCCCACGGGAGCTGGCAAAACAACAGTGGTAAATCTGCTTTCCCGCTTTTATGACGTTACCGGCGGCAGTGTAGAAATCGACGGACACGATCTGCGCAACGTAACCCTGAAATCCCTGCGGACGCAGGTAGGCGTTATGATGCAGGATTCCTTCATTTTTACCGGCACAATTATGGAAAACATTCGTTACGGCAGGCCGGAAGCTACCGATGAAGAATGTATTGCCGCAGCCAGAAAAGTTTACGCCTCTGAATTTATTGAACGCCTGCCCGAAGCCTATAACACCAAAGTACAGGAGCGCGGCGCCGGCCTTTCCACCGGGGAGCGCCAGCTGCTATCTTTTGCCCGCGCGGTATTGGCCGACCCCAAAATTCTGATTCTGGATGAAGCCACCAGCAGCATCGACACACAGACGGAGCTTCTGATTCAGCGCGCGCTGGCTCAGCTGTTAGAGGGCCGGACCAGCTTCGTAATCGCCCACCGCCTCTCTACGATCAAGCGCGCCGATCAAATCATGTGCATCTGCAACAAAGGCATTGCCGAGCGCGGCACCCATGAAGAGCTGATGCAGAAAAAAGGCATTTATTACGAGCTGAATATGAGCCAGTACCGGGCGCTGATTCAGCAACAATAAGAACAGAAGGAATTTTATGGAATATATTATACTTTTATTGATCCTGATTTTCGGCATTGCCGCTATCGTATTACAGACAGCGATAATCCGCCGTCTTTCAGCGCAGAATGCAAAAAAGGAAGAATTAGAGCGGCAGCTGCAGCAGGAAATGAAAGATTTTCTGCTGCAGCAGAACAGCGCGCTGCGCCAGGAGCTGAATGCCACGCTTGCTAACTACAGCAATACTGTGAATAACGGAACGGCGCAGCTGACTACAGTACTGCAAAACCAAATGGAGGGTTTTTCCCAAACCCTCCGGGATATGGCCGAGCAAAACCGCCGCCAATTAAACGAAATGCGGCAAACGATAGAAAACAATCTGCACTCGCTGCAGTCGGATAATGCCGATAAGCTGGAAAAAATGCGGCAAACGGTAGACGAAAAGCTCAGCTCCACTCTGGAAAAACGCCTGAGCGAAAGCTTTTCTTCGGTAAGCAAGCAGCTGGAGAACGTATACAAGGGACTGGGCGAAATGCAGACGCTGGCCTCCAGCGTGGGGGATTTAAAAAGTGCCCTGACCAATGTAAAGGTGCGCGGAACCTGGGGCGAGGTTTCACTGGAAAACCTTTTAAGCCAGCTTTTAACTCCGGAGCAATATAAAAGAAATGTAAAACCGGTACCGCGCTCTAATAACATTGTAGAATTCTGCATCTGCCTGCCCAACAATGAAAATAACGACATCGTCTATCTTCCCATTGACTGCAAATTCCCCATTGAACAGTACATCCGCCTGTGCGACGCTTCCGAAGCAGGAGATGCCGCAGGAGCAGAGGAGGCTTCCAAACAACTGGAGGCTTCCATTAAGCTCAGTGCGCGCACAATCCGCGATAAATATATCGCTCCGCCCCACACTACGGATTTTGCCATTATGTATCTGCCCATTGAGGGGCTGTACGCCGAAGTGGCCCGTAAAAGCGGCCTCTGTGAGCAGCTGCAGCGGGAATACCGCGTAACCGTGGCCGGTCCCACTACCCTGGGCGCCTTTTTAAACAGCCTTCAGCTGGGCTTTAAAACGCTGGCCATTCAAAAACGCACCAGTGAAATTACGCAGCTGCTTACAAAAATCAAGGGAAATTTTGGCAAATTTGCTAATTTGCTGGAAAAAACCAAGCGCCGGCTGGATGACGCCAGCGCCAATATCGAGGACGCCACCAAGCGCTATTATAAAATCGATACGCTTTTAGGCAAAGCCGATACATTTTCCTTGGAAACTTCGGACGAACCTGCCGCAGAGAAAGATATGGATTCCGCAGAATCCGGCTCTTAAAATTTTTCTATACATCAAAACGATAATATAGTATAATACTATTCAGTACTGCGGTACTGAATCTTTTTTGGGAAATGATAGAATGAAACATCTGCTTACAAAAAAGCTTTATATCTGGGGCCTCGCAATCGTACTGATCACCGCTCTGACCTTTGCGCTCTTCCATATGCGTGCTAAATATCTGGAAACCAACCGCGACCGTATTATTCTTTTGGCCTATCAAACAAATATCACCGGCTCCAGCGGAGAAATGTGGGCAAAAAATCTGCAGACGCTGTTCCCCGAAATGCCGGGCTTTGAGGTTTCCGTTTATCTTACACGGGAGACCGGAAACGAAAATATTACTATAACTACCGAAAACGGCTGGCAGCAAATTGTCACCCGACTGGGCAACAGGCAGGGTGATATTCTGCTGTTGAATAACGAAGCTTTTTATCATACCATGCTGGCCAATGATTTTCTTCTGCCCCTGGAACCCTGCGGATACGGCGACCGTGCCGTCCGGGGAGAAAACGGAAAAATTTACGGCATCGACGTAACTGGACTTACCGCCGAGGGACTTTACAGCTTAGACACCTCCTCCCTGGTAGGGCAGGGTCAACCTCTGCCCCTGGCTTCAACAGATGCCCACGATTATGAAACGAACACCGAAAACTTTCCTCCTCGAGTTATTGCAGTACTGTATAAAGGGACCGCACACGAAACATATGCACGGCAGATTATAGAACAGCTTTGGGGAGGCTGCGGGCAATGAAACATATAAAATACGCACTTTCACACTGCATCAATCTTCTTTTGGTGCTCTGTATCGCCATTTGTCTGTTAACAGCCGGCTTATCAGAAATTCTTTCCCAGCTTCAGTCTGCCAAAAACGGTGTGGAAATCATCCTTGTGGATACCACCCTTTCCTTAGGAGGAGAAAATCAGTTTCGCAAAAATATCCAGACCTTCACGCACATAAAATACGTAGGGATCTCTACAATAGACTCTCCTTCAGCAGAAGAATACATCAACACCATTGAAAACTATTCAATGGCGGAATATTTAAAATATCTCGCTCTAAGCCGGAATGCTGAAATCCTGATTGTTCCGGGGGCAATGCTTGAAACGGTTTACCAGATGGATACAATCACCCCGCTTTTACTGGAAATTCCGGAACAATACCAAGAAACCTGCAGCCTCGATGGTACCGTTTATGCCTTTCCTTTCCGGGACTTAACTGTTACTGATTACGGCGCTACCCTTCTTTCTGCACAGAGTGAAGTTTTCGGCATTCTACTTGCCGGCGGCGACCATACCGATGCAATACGCCAATATTTAGCGTCGCTGACAGCATAAAACTCTGTCCCGCAGCAAATTTTTATATGGAGGAATTTCTATGTATCAGCAAAAATGTGAGCCAAAAAAATATTCTGCTATTCAAACTCTTTTATTAACGGCTGCCGGGATCCTGATTTTTTTGTTTTTTTGTTTTCTTCTGGCTTACATCGACCGTTTATTCGGTGCTTCCGGCGCGTCTTTTGCGGCGCTTTTCCTCTTTTTACTGCTGGGTTATTTTCTTATAAAACCAAATCAAGCCTCTTACCTTTATACCTTAAAGGGCAATTGCTTTACAATCGAACAAATCGTAAACAAAAAAACAGTTAAAACTATAAGAATAGAAAAAAACACAATAACATCCGTTGTGCCGGGACGCAGCGGATACCGTCTTTTGCCGCGCGGACATGCTCCCTATACAATTTTTTGCAGCGACAAACAATATTGTGTGGCGTTAGACGACACAATGCGAGCAGGTTTATTAGAAAAAAGCGCCACTGACGCCTTTCTTATGCAAAACCGCGAAAAAATATTCAATACACTGCAAGAATTAATTTCTGTTCCTTCGGTAAAAAGTGCTCCTCAAAATGGTATGCCTTTTGGTCCTGCCTGTGCTCAGGTGCTGGAAAAAACACTGGCAATCTGCGAAAGCCTGGGGATGAAAACAAAAAATTTAGAAAATTACTGCGGCTGGGCGGAGATCGGCAGCGGCAAAAAAATGATCGGCATTCTCTGCCACTTAGACGTCGTTCCCGCGGGGGATGGCTGGATAACCAATCCGTTTGAAGCAGTATTTTCGGAGGGCTGCATCATCGGCCGCGGTGCTGCTGACGATAAAGGCCCCACCGCAGCAGCGATTTATGCCGTTGCCGCCGTAAAAGAAAGTCTGGAGTCCCTGCCCGGCCGCATACGGCTGATTTTTGGCTGCGATGAGGAAAGCGGCTGGGGATGTATGGAACGGTACGGCAAGACCGAGGAGCTTCCCGATATGGCCTTTACGCCCGATGCGGAATATCCGGTTATCACCACCGAAAAGGGCATTGCCCAGTTTACACTTACCACCAGTCTGGACGAGGGCGATTATCAGCTGTATATCAACGGCGGTATGCGTCCTAACATGGTACCCGACCGGGCTACTGCCACGGTAATCGGCAATATCGATCGGCTCTATCCCATTTTAACGGAATATGACGTTCGCAAAAACGGCCTCAGCTTTTCTGCAAAGGGCAATACGCTCACCATAGAGGCCGCAGGAACCAGTGCCCATGCATCTACTCCCGAAAAAGGTAAAAACGCACTGTTTGCACTGTTCCGCTTTCTAAGTGCCCTGAATTTAGGAGGCAGTCAGGGGAAATTTACAGAAGAAATGCTTACACTGTTTATCGATAAAAGCGACGGAAGCGGCGCCGGTCTTCTGCTGAGCGATGAGGTTTCCGGCGCGCTGACGCTGAATCTGGGCATATGCTGCATCGGAAAAAATGAGCTGTTCAGCGACATGCAGGACGATTCCTGCCGGGTGGTGCTGGATATCCGCTACCCTGTTTCCTATCCCCTGGAGGAGATCTCCGCAAAGCTGCAGCGGGCAATTCCCTCTTCCTGGGATTGTGAAATCGAACATGCGCAGGCGCCGCACCATATAGACGAGAACACACCGCTGGTACAGACGCTCATGAAAGTATACAGACAATATACGCAAAAAAACGATAAGCCTCTGGCCATCGGCGGCGGCACTTACGCACGTGCATTGCCCGGAAGAGCCGTTGCTTTCGGCGTTCAATTCCCACAAGAACCTGATCAGGCACATCAGGCAAATGAAAAGATTAAAACGGACAATTTGCTGTTGAGTGCAAAAATGTTTGCCTCTGCGCTTACAGAACTTATTCAAATATAATTTTTATTTGAATAAACGCTGTTTTTTTGTTATAATGTAACAGGAATGAATAAAAGCGGTGATCATATGTTTCAAATTGAAATCGGGGATACGGTCATCACCCGGAAAAAGCATCCCTGCGGCGGCAACAGCTGGCAATGCGTCCGCACGGGGGCAGATATCAAATTAAAATGCAATACCTGCGGCAGAATTATTATGCTGGACCGCGAGGAATGTAAAAAACGTACAAAAAATATTGTAAAAGCGGAAGGCAAAAAGAATGACTAAGCAAACCGATCCAAAGGATACAAATTCCTTTTCCGAAAAAGATGTGTCCCTGCAAACACAGGAGGACGAACGGCCAAACGATATAGCCGGTCAATTTTCCATTTTTGATCAGGAAATCTCCGGCACCCTTTTTACACCAAATCCCCCGGAAGAGGCTGCCGATGATGAGTCAGAGGAACCCGCTGCAGCCAACCGAACTGCAACTGGTACAACTATTTTGCAGGAAAACCCGGAGAACGCAGTATATGAAAATAATACAGAAGCAGAATCCGGCGCTTCATCCCTACAAAATTCTTCGGAAAAAGATACCGTTTCTCCACAGGATGAGTACTATATTCCGCAGTTCGATAGTCCTCCGGCAGAAAAGACCATAAAAACAGCTGCGTCTTTCCCTGCGTCGTCAACTTTGGATTCCGCAGCAGAAGATATTGAAGACGGCGAAGAAGAACCTATTTCGAACCGTTTAGTTCCCTATAGTGAAATCAAAAATAAAAGCGAACTGCCGGCATTTGAGACACCTTATCTCTACAAGGGAAAAAAAGGTGAGCATATCCGCTACCGGCTTTCCCTGCCGACAGATAAAAACCCTAAAAAAGAAAGAATGAAAAGAAACATCATCAGTTTAGGAATCACAGTAATTACCGCGCTTGTACTGGCGTTCTTATTAAGAAGCTTCGTCTTTGTCCTTGCTACCGTAAACGGTCCAAGCATGGAGCCGACTTTGCAGAATAACGAAAAAATATTGGTTACGCGCTATAGCTATTATTTCCATGAAATTGAGCGCGGCGACGTAATCGTCTGCCGTTTTGACAACGAAAATTTTCCTGACTACTATGTAAAACGTGTAATTGCCTTAGGCGGTGAAACCGTAAAAATAGAAAACGGCGTCGTGTATGTAAACGATACGCCTTTAGAAGAAAACTATATAAAAGAGCCGCCGCAAAACGACATGGATGAGGTTCTGGTTCCGGCCGGATACGTATTTGTAATGGGAGATAACCGGAATAATTCCACGGACAGCCGGAAGAGCTATATCGGCCCCATTGCACAGGAGCTTGTCGTAGGCAAGGCGCGCTGTATTCTGTTCCCATTTTCCAATTTTGGCGCTATTGAGGAGTAGCTTTGTGAAATTTCTTGTACTTTCTGATATCCACGGCAACAATATTGCCTTGCAGGCCGTGCTGGACAAAGTAAAAAATCAACGCTACGACAAAGTACTGGTACTTGGCGATAACATCGGTGACGGCCCTTGTCCCGATAAAGTATTGAGCCTCCTTGCTTCGCTGAATCCCGTAATGATCCAGGGGAACAGAGAGGAGCTTGCATGCCGCCATTTTGCCGGTTTTGCCGAAACACAAAAAGCACTGCAATGGCAATTTATGCGGGAATCCTTAAGCTATATGTCGCCGCAGCAGAAAAAATGGATCGCCTCTCTGCCGCAGCAACAGACAATAACGGCCGAGGGACTTTCGCTGAAAATGGTTCACGGCTCTCCTTTTTCAATTCGAGAACTGCTGTATTACAATAATCCTCAAAGATTGCAGGAATGTCTGGCAGCTATTAAGGAGCCAATTCTCCTATGCGGTCACAATCACTATCAATTTGCCTATTTAAACGGTGATACTTTAGTGATGAACCCCGGTTCTATCGGATTAAGCCAAAAAAACGAGGCTTTCCGTGCAGATTATGCAATGCTGAATCTCTCTGCCGGTCAGTTTTCCTTTGAACTGAACCACGTATATTATGACGGCGAAAAAATCAAACGGGAATATATGAACCGCAATTTATGGGATACAAATATCTGGGGGCAGATTGCTTATAAAGAAATGAGCGAGGGCAAAATGTACATTATTTCTTTCGCCCGTTTTGTTTTTAACTTGGCAAAAGCCAGAAACGCATCTTCCCACCCTCTGGATGATGCAATTTGGCAGGAGGCATGTGAAACATGGGATTGGACGCCTGTAAAATGATGCTGTTCGACTGCCACGTAAATGCAAAGATTACACAGCAGCAAGGTATCAAAAAATACTGCTCCCAGGCAAAGCAGCAGGGTCTCGGTGGTTTTTGCCTGACTGAACCGGTTGTGTTTTCCCAAGCGGCAACTACAATCAAACTGCCCCGATATTTCGTTAAGGATGATAATGATTTAGAAATTCTAACTGGCTTGGAAATCGACTTTACACGAGAAACGCATGAAAGTATTGCTTTGCTCACTGCGGGGCTAACCCCGGATTACGTGATTAACGCCGTTCACAGTGTAGACGAGTTCTCGCTGCGGGATATGGAATATTACACCGCAAGAAGCCGAAGCGAGGCCTACAGCAATTATCTGGAATGTGTTTTTGATTCCCTGGACGCAGCCTTTGAGTATTCCGTATTAGGCCATATTACCTATGTGAGCAAATACGCCTATTATCCTTCCCCAGCGCTGGAATGGCGGGAATTTCCGGATATTCTCGATAACATTTTAATGCGGGCTGTTTTTATGGGCAAAGGACTGGAGCTCAACGCGTCAGCGTATACGGCGGAAAAAATATTGATGCCCTCGCTGTCCGTTTTAAAGCGCTACCGGGAGCTCGGCGGTGAAATTCTCACACTGGGTTCCGGTGCGCAATCTTGTATGCAAATAGGTGCATATATGCATCAAATGCGTGAAGCCGCTATCAGCTGCGGCTTTAAGTATTATACAGTCTTTAAAGAAATGCGTCCGCAAATGTATCCGCTATGAAAATCACATTTCCTAAAAACAAATTAATCCTGGCACCGATGGCCGGCGTTACCGACAGTATTTTCCGCCAGATCTGCACCCGCTTCGGCGCAGGCCTGACCTTTACGGAAATGGTCAGCGCCAAAGGCCTGTACTACAGCAGCGAAAATACGGAGTTTTTATTAACGCCCGCCCATACAGGCAGCGAGGGCGCCCAGATTTTCGGCTCTTCCCCTGAAATTATGGCGAAAGAGCTCTCTCACCCGCTTTTTGAGCCGTTTGCACTGATCGATATCAACATGGGCTGTCCGGCAAAAAAAATCACCTCCAACGGCGAAGGCAGCGCACTGATGAAGGATATCCCTCTGGCAAAGGAAATCATCTCCGCCTGCTCTCATGCAGCCAAAAAGCCCGTAACCGTAAAAATCCGCGCAGGCTGGCAGGAAAAAAACGCCGTGGAATTTGCCGTTGCCGCACAGGAGGCCGGCGCGTCGGCCGTTACTGTACACGGGCGCACAGCACAGCAGGCTTATCGGGGCAAGGCCGATCTGGAAATTATACGGCAGGTCAAGCAAAGCGTATCCATTCCCGTAATCGGCAACGGTGATATTACCGATGCCGTCTCGACCCAAAGAATGCTGGAATATACCGGCTGTGATGCTGTGATGATCGGCCGTGCCAGCCAGGGAGCGCCCTGGATTTTTGCCCAAATACAGGCAGAACTGGAGGGACGCGCCTTTTCACTGACTGCAGAGCAAAAGCTGGATATCGCCTTGGAGCACGGAACGGGACTGACACAACTGCGGGGGGAGCGTACCGCTATGCTGCAAATGCGCAAGCACCTTTCCTGGTACATCCATGGCTGGCGCAGCGCGGCCTCTATCCGGGAAAAAATTAACGGCCTCTGTACGCTTGAGCAGTTCTATGAATTGATCGAACAATTAAAAAAGGCAGCAAATCAAACCTGAGCTTTGAGCCCCGGCACTGCAAAATCGACAAAAGGCTTTTCTTTAAAGGAAAAGCCTTTTGAATTATTGTATTCTTTATGAAATAAAAGTAATATCAGTTCTCCCTCCCCCGCACAATATGATAATAGCTATGAGAAGTAATAAAATACACAATGCTATAGAATACCGCAAACACCGCAAAACAAGCGGCAGTAATCACTGCCAGGAGCGCCGTATTGGTAATACCGAATAAGAGCATAAGCTGGGAAATCATCTTAAAGGCAAACACTACATGAAGCCCTGCGGCAGCTAAGGGTAAGAAAAATACAGTAAGAACCTGGGAATTAATACTGCCGCGTACCTCTTCCTCCGTCATGCCCACTTTTTGCAGGATATCAAACCGCTGCTGATCCTCATAGCCCTCGGTGATCTGTTTATAATAAATAATCATCACCGCCGCCACAATAAATACTGCCCCCAGAAAAAGCCCCAGGAAGAAAAAGCCGCCGTTAAGCGCTACAGCATCCTCCTGCTTCTCCGCCAGGGATTCCGCCCCAAAGCGGGGAAACTGTATTTCCTGTTCCGCCACCTGCCGCTGCAGCGTTCCCACCGCCTCACTGATCTGCCCCTTAACGGCAATCTGTGTTTCCGCGCTGCAGGAAAGATCAAAGCCATAGTAATACTGGAACTCCGAAGCATTCATTTCATAGGCCGCCTTCTGTACCTGATAAATTCTGGCAAGCACAGCTTCGGAAGCAAAAATATAGTGGCTTGAAACAATATCCCCCGCATTAAAACCGCTCACTTTAAAATCCTCCGTCTTTTTTACCGTATAGGAGCCGCCGCCTTCAAAGGTAATCGTATCGTAGGGATACGCCGTACGCGTACAGTAAAGCAGCACTTCGTGCTCTTCCAGCGCTATCTCCGCATGCATAACCCGGTTATACTCCTCAACAGGTAAAAAAAACAGCTGCCGGACATTGGCATAATCGATAGTATCGTTTACCCGATCCCGGTCAAAAATTACCTGATCTTCCGCAAAATACCCTGAAACGGGCAAAAAACGATACTGCACACTGTTTTCGGGTGTCTGGCCGTTTTCCAGCAGAACCTTTTCAACAGCGGTATTCACCGCATCTATATATTCCTGGCCATCTCCATAAAGCCGCAAGGTAATATCCCGGGGATATCTCTGCTGCAAACTGCTGTCTAATCCCACATACAGGCAAGTGGTTGAAGAAAGAATCACCAGCACCATGGTACATAAAATGCAGATAGAAGCCAACCCGGCGCCGTTTTTCTTCATACGATATACCATAGAAGAAGCAGAGATAAAATGATTGGTCTTATAGTAATACCTCTTTAATTTTTGCAAAAACCGGCAAAGCGTAACCGAACCGGCAATAAACAGCAGATAGGTAGCCAGAATAACCAAAATCACCGCCAAAAAGAAAAACACAAGCGTATTGACCGGATCTTCGATTTTTATGGCAATATAATACGCCGTCGCCAATAAAAGCACCCCTAAAAGCGCGGCCAACCAATTCGCTTTGGGCGGTTTTTCTCCTACCGCCTCACTTTTGAGCAATTCTATCGGCTTGGAGAGCTGTATCTGCCTCAATGCATTCAGTAAAATCAAAAAAAAGATAACTAAAAATAGCGCTGCTGTGTTCAATGCCGCTCCTGGAGAAACCGCAAAACTAAAAGTCACACTCCAGCCCAGCATTTTTACCATTAAAAGCTCCGCTGCCTTTGAAAACAGAATTCCCAGCGCAATGCCGCAAGAAATAGAAACCGCTGCCACAATGCAGCTTTCCCAAAGTAGGATCTTTAAAATATTGCGTTTATTCATCCCCAGAATATTATAAAGTCCGAATTCTTTTTTTCTTCTCCGAATCAAAAAGGAATTGGTATAAAATAAAAACACAAGGGAAAAGAAGCCTATCACATACGTACCGAACCCAAAAAAACTCTGCAGCATATCGCCGCCGCGCATGTTCGCTATATTCTCATCTACTGAAAGAAAAGAAATAATATAGTGGATCATTACCATAATCACACAGGTAATAATATAAGGAAGATACGTTTTACGGTTTTTTAAAATTCCCCCGCAGGCCAAGCGTGAATAAAATGCCGGTTTCATTTCTCTTCACCACCTGTTGCAAGCACCGTAAGCGCATCCGATATTTTTTGGTACAGCTCCTCATTGCCGGAATTGCCGCGGTATATCTGATGAAAAACCCGACCATCCTTGATAAACAGCACCCGTCCTGCATGGCTGGCGGCTTTTACCGAATGCGTCACCATTAAAATTGTCTGTCCGTCGTAATTGATATCTGCAAACAGCTGCAGTAATTCATCGGTAGCCTTGGAATCCAATGCTCCGGTAGGTTCATCAGCCAAAAGAAGTTCCGGGTTGTTTATTAGCGCCCGCGCGACAGCCGCACGCTGCTTCTGTCCGCCGGAAACCTCGTACGGATACTTTTTCATCAATTCCGAAATTCCTAACTTGGCTGCAAGCGGTCTTAAATAGCGGTTCATTTCCTCATAGGATTTTCCCGCAAGCACCAGCGGAAGAAAGATATTATCCTGCAGGGTAAACGTATCCAGCAAATTAAAATCCTGAAACACAAACCCCAAATTATCCCGCCGAAAAGCGGCAATATCCTTTTCCTTAATGCCGGAAAGAGGCCTTCCACCGAGGATAACCTCTCCCTCGGTGGGCTTATCCAAAGCGGCCAAGATATTCAACAGCGTTGTCTTGCCACTGCCGGACTCCCCCATAATTGCAACATATTCTCCTTTTTCAACAGAAAAAGAAACCTCTGAAAGCGCCTGAACCTGGTTTCCGCCAAGCCTGGTAGTATAGATCTTTTTCAGGCTTTTCACTTCTAAAATCGCCATATGCTTTTATCCTCCGATTGATTTTTGCTTAGTATACCACGCGAAGGCAAAAAGCAAAATTCAACGGCATTACAAATACTCCCTGAAAAGTGACATTACTGTAAGCCTTACTCCGCCTGCAGCGCATACGGCGTCATATCCACGGTAAACACCGTCCCCTGATTCTGTACTGATTCCACCGTTATCCGATGTCCCAGGCGATCCGCCGCTTTTTTTACCAGATACAAGCCGATACCGGTAGATTTTTTATCGGCGCGTCCGTTATAGCCGGTAAAGCCCTTTTCAAAGATTCTTGCCGTATCCTCCGGTGCGATGCCGATACCGGTATCTGCTATTTTTAAAACCGTTCCTTCTGCCGAAATGGTAACGCAGCCTTCCTTTGTATATTTTACCGCATTGGAAAGCAGCTGTTCTATGATAAAGGAAAGCCATTTTTCATCCGTTAAAGCCCGGGCATCTGTCCCCGGATATTCCAGGCGTACGCGCCCGTATACAAACTGCGCAGCATATTTCCGCACCGAGGCGCGAATAATCGGATCCAGTGGATATTCCTTTAGTACAAGATCGGAAACATCCTCTTCCAAACGAATATAGCACAGGGCCATTTCCGCATACTGCTCAACCCGGAACAACTCCGAAAGCAGCGCCCGGTTTTCCGGGATATCACCGGATTGCAGAATCAGCTGCATGACGGCGATCGGCGCTTTGATCTGGTGAATCCACGCCGCATAATATTCCTCTTTCTCCTTTTTCTGCTGCCGGTACAGCGTAAGCCGCTCGCGCGTTTCTCTTCCCAAACAGCCGAGGAGCTCTGTATAATCCTGTTCTATCAAATCCTTCGCCGCGGGCAGTGCCTCGGCAAGAACAGAAATATCGTGCTTTAAATTCTGCAGCTGCTTATGCTTTTTCCGGAATCTAAAAAAACCGGTAAAAAACAACACCCCTGAAAAGAAAACACATAAAAGCAGCGGATACCATACCGCTTTCCATTCTATGCCGTAGAGAAAAAACAAAACGAAAAAGATTGCCGTGCATGCCGCCGCCCACAGTAAAAAGCTGCCGCAATGCCGGATATAACCAAAGAATATCGATGTGCTTTTTCTCATCTATGTCTCCCCTCCCACAATATAACCCGCGCCGGTCTTGGTCAAAATAAAATTTTCAAGACCGATTCCCTCCAACTTTTTGCGCAGTCTGGCCACATTTACATTCAGGGTATTTTCCTCCACATAGCAATCCGTTTCCCACAGGCGGATCATCAGCGTTTCCCGGCTCACAATTTTTCCTTTATTCTCCATCAGCGTTGTTAGAATCCGAAATTCATTTTTGCTAAGCTCTAATTTCTTATCCTGATACATAAGGCTGGCGTCATTCAGGTTCAGTACCGCGCCCCTGTGCTCCAGCACTGGAACCTTCCCCGCCATATCGTAGGTGCGCCGGAGCAGAGCCTGCACCTTGGCCATAAGCACATTCAGTTCAAAGGGCTTAGCAATAAAATCATCACCGCCCATATTCATGGCCATCACAATGTTCATGTCATCCGATGCCGAGGAAATAAACATAATCGGTACATTGGAGATCTTCCGCAGCTCACCGCACCAGTAATAACCGTTATAAAACGGCAGCATAACATCTATCAGCACCATATGCGGATCAAACTGCATAAAAAAAGAAACAACATTCTGAAAATCGGTTACAAATTCCGCCTGATTTCCCCATGCCTCCATTTGCTTTTTCATCGCCGCGGCCATGGAAAGATCGTCTTCTATAATCATAATTTTATACATAAAACAAATTCCTTTACGCTGTACTGTGATTGCCCGTATTTATTATAACACAAATATAAATTGGAATCAAAACCGGATATTCCATATAAGCTTTTTCCATATACAGCAAAACCCCCTGCAAAAATGCAGGAGGTTTTATGCGTTTTATTTTTATTTCTTCCAGTATTCTCTTGTAGGAAGCCAACAGGCGTATTTGGAATGTTCATCCCAGGTTTTTCCCGCGGAGGAATAATCAATAACGGTAAATGGTCTACCATGGTTCTGCGGAACCGAAAATTCCACTACCGTATCAAACCCCGCCTTGTGGGAAGGCATTAATTCTACAACACCGTCTTTATCAAAGCACACATCTACCGCTTCGTCCACGGTACCATCCAGCTGCGCGTCACGGGCAAGAATCAAAGGACCGCGGCGCAGCGCCACATGAAATTTTGCTTCCGGTGTTTCCTCCACTACCCGCGGAACAACATAGTTTTGCACCCACTGAATATCCACAAAAATAACATCCCTTGGGTTGGAAACAGGCTTCAATATCCGAGCACGCATATCCAGTTCCAGAACAATGCTGTCGCCGTTCTGCCAGGTACGCCTGATTGGCGTATATCCGGCAGATACCTCTGTTTCCTGTCCGTTGACAGTAAGCACCGTTTTCTCACTCCAGGCCGGGATCCGCAGCCGGATTTCAAATTTCTCCGCCTGTGCAAGCGCCAGCCGGATCTCCACGCGCCCCTGCACGGGATATTCCGTTTTCGTTTGCAGAAGCACCTTCTGTCCGGAGGGCGTAAGCGTTTCCACCTGTCCGGGAATATACAGGTTGACTGCCATTCCATCTTTGCTCAGCATAGACGCCATTTTCGCGATCATACCCGTTCCAGCAGCGCCGATGCAGGCGCAGCAGCCGTAATAGTGATGATCCGGCATGACCTTCAGTCCGCCGATGCCGCGGCCGCGGGTATTGGGCAGCAGAGAGCTGTAGCTGTCAAACGGCAAAGACTCCAGCACGGCGTCCGGATAGCGGTCAAGCACAAACTTATCGGTATTGCCGCGCGTATTCACCGCTCCGAGATACGCATTATACAGCGACTGCTCAAAGCAATCGGCAAAAGACGCCTCCCCCGATACAGCCAAAAGCTGCAGGCAGAATTTCATCCAGGTAACGGTAACGCAGGTCTCCTGCATAATGCCCGCATATGCGGTATCCGTCTGCCGGGCAGCGGCGTGATCCAGATACTCATGCGTACAGCCCGCGCTGCCAATAATCGTAATATCCGTTTTCATCAAACGGCGGCCGAAATTCAGTACAGCCGTTTTATATTTTTCCACGCCCGTGGCACGATAATATTCCAGCAGCCCCTCAAAGCAGGAGATTAACTCATACGCTTTTGTAATCGGATACTGGTATGGATCCGTTTTATCCTCATAAGCCAATTCAAATACATTTGCGATGCTGGTACCGCCCTCTTCTACGATGTACCGGGCAAAATCAAGATATTTTTTCTCCCCCGTCAGATCAAACAGCCGTACCACAGGCTCCAGCAAAGAAGACGCCGCCAGTCCGCGCCAATAATTCGTACTCTCGGTAATCGGCAGTTTTCCCTCCTGCCGCGGGCCGATCTTCGCCATAATCGCATCCGTCTGCATGCGCATGGACGCAAGAAGCCGTGCTTTCAGGGATTCATCCCTGCAGATTTCCATAAAATACTGCATTCCCAGCAGCACATACTTGCGGCACCACAGATCCCAGCCGTCCAGCTCGCCTTCCTCAGCGTAAGAGGATATTCTGCCCGAATCGTCAGCGGCACCCAGCATATCCTCCGCCGTTTGACAAAGCAAACGATAGAGCTCTTCATTTTTCGTATACGCATAGGTAAATGCCGCGCCGCGCATCATTTTGCCCCAGTATTCGCCCCGCCAGCCCTTGTCGGCCGTATCGGAAAATACGCGGAACTGCTCTACAAATCTCTGCCAAAGCACGGGATCCAGCAGCTGGATCTCTTCAATATACCGAATGGTTTTATCCAAATGCCCTTGAAACTGCATTTTTGCCTTTTCATCGATAAAAAATACATCCGTATCGATTCTTTTGGCATTTACCGAGCCCTTAGGATATAAATTTTCAACTGTTTTATTCATTATAACAACCTTTCTCTTATCTCACTGCCGCATGGCAGTTCTTATCATTCCACATTTTTCCGGATTACCTCTATCAGCCGAAAATCCGTACTTTCCGGCATAAAGCGAACCGCCTGTGTACTCTTTCCGGTAAAGAACGCATACCAAACAAGTCCAGCGGCATAACGGCCGTAATCCAAGGAAAGATGGAAGCCGTCGCGTGTTAAAGACAGACCGCCCTCTTCCATGCAAAACTCTTTTACGCCGCGCAGCTTTTGAACGGCATCCCCGACGCATATTACAGGAAGCGAATATTTTTGTGCAAAAGCTCCTGTTACCCGCACAATTTCCTCATACATTTTTTCCTGGCTGCAGCTATAATACGGAAAACCTCCATGCGTACAACCGGGGTCATAGGCCCAGGTGCGGTGAAAAGCGATTTTAACATCCTTTTTCAATTCTTTTATATAACGAACAATATTCCCCATATAAGGCTCATAAGTATCCTCCCGCCCCGTCCAATAGCTTACCTGCTGAATGGTAACCCAATCCCAATCCTCTTTGAAAAGCGCCTGTCGAATTGAAATATCCTCCAGCTTCTGCGCATCCGCTTCATAGGCATACAGCGGTGCGTCCGCAACGATATTATTCCAATGCATCTCCAGACTGCATCCGCCGATATAACAGTTCCGCGAAAGAATCTCTCCCTCTGCAATCGCCTGCAGATACCGCGTGGCATCCTGTGAAAAGCTGTTGCCGATGCTGAGCACTTTAACCATATACGTCTCCCTTATAACACCGCAGGATATACAATATGTCCGCGGCTGTTTTACAAGCCCGCGCCGAAACCGTCAGCCAAAATAGGCGTCAATACCGTCGGCAATTCCCCGGGCCGCCGCCGGAGCAAAGTCCTCCTCCGCCATGGCAAGATCATCCTCCAAATTGCTCATATACCCCATCTCCAGCGTTGAAGACGGCACCTTACACCAATTGATTCCCGTCATCGTATCGGTTTCCCAAACAGCATTTCCTTTTTGTTTTGGAATCTGTGTGCTCCGGCAATAGCCCTGCAGAACCGTTTCCGAAAGCCTTCGGCTGGCTTCATACTGCTGCGTATAAGGATTCGTTCTGCTCTGGCATACCATCATAGCTCCCCTGACCGATGGATCCTCGGAGCCGTTTGCATGAATCCGCAAAAAAATATCAGCGCCGGCAGCATTGGCCATTTCCGCGCGTTCTTTATTGGAAACCGGCGCATCGTTCGTCGTACGAATCATATATACCGAATAACCTCTGTTAAGAAGCTCCTCGCGAAGAGCCAGCGAAACAGTTAAATTCAGCTGATATTCCGGCACACGCGTAGCCTTTCCCGCCGTACCGCTGGAGAGCTTTGCCTTCTGTACGGATGAACCGGGTCCATTGGGCTCCTTTTCCGAAATTCCCTGCTGCTGATGCCCGGCATCAATTGCTACCAGATATCGTGCGTTTTCCCCTCTTCCGGCATAAAAAACACCTATTGTTTTTTTCTGTGCAGAGGCTGTCGCCGTCGGCAAAGGTGAAAACTCAGCAGGAAAAGAGGAGGGTGAAACAATAGGCGCGGTTTGCCCGTCTATTCCCGCAGGCGTTATTTCCCCATGAAGCGAACCTGGCATTTGTGTAGATATTTCCGTAACAGAAGCAGATTGCGTATACGAAAACTCCTCTGCAGCATCGTTTACCTCTGCACCACAGCCGCAAAAGAACAGAAAAATCACCGTTACTGCAAGCAGTTTTTTCATAAAAACCCTTTCTTTGGTTGTTTTCCTTAGTATTATAGCGCATTTCTTTTAATTTTTCAAGATTTTTCTGTTAAATGATATGCTGATTCAACATTTTACCAAACTGTCATCAGCCGCATTCCAACGGAATATCTCCATAGTGCTTTTTTGTATATAATACCAGCCATAGGTGTATGTCATTCCGGTGCCATCCTCCATTGCCGGACTGCAGGAAAACACATGCATCACATAATACTGCTTTCCGGAATGCTCTTTCTCGCCTTCCAGCTCACATAGCTGACGCTGCTCCTCTTCATCGGAGAGTGTTTCCTTCATCTTATTGATACAGGCGGTAACCTCCTTGTGCGAATACAGGCTTTCTCCGGCTTTTAAATAGAGCTCTTCTGTTTCCATATCCATATAATATTCCCGAAGACTGATATTCGCCGGATAATTTCTCTTTTGAACCGTCGCCTTATACCACAGATAATACCGGCCGCCTACCACAGTATCCTCCTGCTGCAGAATTGTAAACTGCTCTCCGGAAAAAGACGTCTCCTCCAAAAACTGTACCGTCTTTTTCAATAATTCCGTCCGCTGCTGCGTCGATATTGCCGGATGCTCCGCAACAGAAGCAGGCGTAGGCTCCGCCGACGGAACAGGCTCCGTCGTCTGCGGTGTTTCCTGAATCACTTCCTTCGTAGGCGGAGGCGTCAGCGGTGTAGAACCGGCCTCAATACGCGCCAATACATCAGCGCTGTTATCCCCCTCCTTCACCTGTCCGCCGCAGCCGGCAAACAGCAGCACCGCCAGCAGGAAAGCAATACTTTTCATATATAACCCTGCTTTTTTCACAAGCAATCCCCCTTTTTTCAATCCTCGCTCCTATTTTACGACAAACGAATCAAGATACAGATAATCTCCCAAGGTGCTCTCCGCACGGTTGGTATCCGCATAAAAGCATCCCTGCATTTCACCGCGGCGAAGCTTCCACACCATAACAAGCTTTCCCTCTTCCATACAGCTGCTCTGCGGTTTTCCCAAGCACGCTATCGTCTGCCGCAGCGTCATCCCCTTTTCCAGCTGTTCTGTCTGCCTTTCGCCTGGCAAAAACAGCAGATTGGGCTGCGGATTCAGGTAGCGCACCAAAAGATCCTCTTCCGTAACAGCAGCCGCATCGCAGCTATGGTTTTCTTTTTGATACTGACTGCCATATACAAGACTGTAAACGCCGGCCGCCGCCGCGCAAACGATAACAACTACCGCTGTTATAATGGCGGCCGCATGATTTTTCATCCATGCAGACATAGGATTCGCGCCTCCTTTATTTCACCTTAAAATCAATCACAGAAAGAGAATCAACAAAAAACTCGCCCTCGTCCTGCGGCAAAAAGGTAACGTACAGTTCTCTGCCGAACAGCAGGTTCCACTGAAAGATAAGCAAGCCCGAACCCTCCTGCCGCTGGGGTTTTCCCAATAAAGAGATCACCTCGCGCAGCGTCATTCCGATTTCCAACTGCTCTGTCTGTTTTTCAGCAGGCAAAAACAGCAAGTCCGGCTCCTCACATATTTCCCGGGAACCTACCTCTGCCTGCCTGCTTGCACGATACTCCTCCGCAAGGGCTGTCTGATACCGTCTGCAGCGCATGGCATAAGTAAAGTTATAAATCCCCGCCGCCAAAATTATCAGTACCAGAAACAAAGTAATGACCGTTAAAAAAATTTTCAAAACTCTTGCCATCATAAAACCTTCTTTTATCTGCTGATTTTCCATATTTCCGTTCATCGTTTTTAACTGCAATTTTGAAGCCTTTTAGTATCAGTATAATATTATACTATCAAATCTGCCCTTTCTTTGTCAACACGCTTATTGTAATATTAAAAAAGAGCGCAATACGCTCTTTTTTATGGGTTTCCCAAATACGGTATATTGGCTGCTTCCCGATAGGCCCGGTTGAATTTCTCTCCGGCCATGATCAATATTTTTTCCAACAGCGCCGTATAGCGCGCCGCCATCTCTTCGCTTGAGAACTCAAAGGAAGTCACCGATACGGGGCTTTTATAATCATAATTGCCGCGGTCTGAAAATATTTCCTTCACAGCGCCGCCGTCCTCCACGCAAAACTGAACGGAAGGTACAACACCGGTATATACGTTTGAGTCATTATAGCGATACCGCTCATTGCGCACCAGCTTTGCATCCGCCACAAGGGTTTTCCATTCCTTTAAAATTTCCTCATCTGTAATCATCGCGTCAAACTCCACCTGCGGCATGTTCGGATTTACATACGGCACTCCCCTGTCCCCGGCCACCAGTCTCAGATGCAGATACAGCGCATTGATACGATCCAGGGATTTTTGCAAAGACGTAAATTGACGCAAAAATTCTTGATAAACCGCCTCCTCCAGCGCCGCCGTACTTTCAAACTGCTCGGGGTCAAACGCCACATCCGGCGGCTCAGATTCAAAGTGGTAGCGCATAATCGAGCTTGGATCGTTATAATAGGAGCAAGCCTTCTCATTGGAACAATCCAAAATTTCTTCCGTCGGATCCGGCGTGAACTCCGGAGATGGAGAGGCATCAGCAGTTTCCGCGGCCATGGTAGACTCCACCGTTTCTGTGGCTCCGGCAGACTCCGCCGTTCCCTCTGCCATTCCGGTATCCGCCGCACAGCCGCAAAAAAATACCAAACAGAAAAGGAGCGCTAAAAAACGAATTCTTTTTGTCATGTTTCTGTTTCCTCCTATCCTAAAAGAAGATATTCGCTACTCGTCCATACCCAGGCATCCGCAGAAGAAGACGAATAAGAAATCATCTGTGAATATTTTATACTTTTATTATTTCTCTGTCAATATTACTGAAATATATAATATCCTATTAAATTTTAAAGTATCCTGTATTCTATCTTTATACTATTTTTTGTTCCGCAAAAATAAATGAAAAGATTTGATTCCGGATTGCACTTTTCCCCTAAGCTGATCCTCTTTTGTTATTGCACCGATTCTCTTAAAAATTTTTAGAGTATAGTATTTTTTCACTTTTTTATAAAACTTTTTCTCTTTCTATGCTATAATAAAATTATGGATACTGTTTTTATCAATCATTTAAAAGATCTGTCCCAAAAAGCCGACCGCAGCAGCCGTTACACGTTCACCGGCTTTTTAACCGAAGAAGAACAAAGCGAGCTCTTTTTGATAAAAAAAGAGCTGATTCCCTTTACCCTTTTCGGAGGCGCGCCGGGCTGCCAGCGCGTAATCGCCCGCTTTGGCAGCGCCGAAGAGTTAGGCTACGAGGAGGACTTTCCCATCGCCTGTCTTTTGGCAAAGCCGGTGCTGAAAAAATTTGCCGACGAACTTACCCACCGGGATTTTCTCGGAGCGCTGATGAATTTAGGCATTGAGCGCAGCCGCACGGGCGATATCGTTCTAAGGGAAAACGCAGCCTACCTGTTTGTACAGGCTTCCCTGGCCGAATACATCTGCGAAAATTTAACCAAAGTAAAGCACACGGTCATCACCTGCGCCGGCGCGCCTTCCCTCCCCGAGGGCGAGCTGTTCCGGCTGGCCGAGGAAACGCTGATCGTCTCTTCCCTGCGGCTGGACTGCCTGATCGCCGCGCTGTACAAGCTTTCCCGCACCGCCTGCTGCGCGCTTTTTCAAAGTAAAAAAATATTTATAAACGGCCGCCTGTGCGAGAATAGTTCCTACACGGCAAGGCCGGACGATACGGTTTCCGTGCGGGGCTTCGGCCGCTTTATCTTCCGTCAGGAATCCGGCAGCACCAGAAAGGGCCGCCTGTGCGTGAAGGTGCAGCGCTACCTGTAAAATTATAGTTGCACAAAAAAGACAGATACGGTATAATCTATACAGAATATTCGGGCGCAAAAGGAAGAGCGCACCGCACTGCATTTTCAGAGAGCCGGCGGCAGGTGAAAGCTGGTATCTGCGTGCCGTTGTTTCCGCTTCCCCAGTCCCCTGCGAAAGCAGGAGTTTTGTACGCTTTACTGTACTTTTGAGCGGTCCGCACAGGGCGGGCAATTTGGGTGGCAACGCGGAAGCCTATTTCGTCCCAATTTACAGGATGAAACGGGTTTTTTTTAATTTTTAGGAGGAAATAAAAATGCTGGATATCAAGTTTGTAAGGGAGAACCCCAAAATTGTAAAGCAAAACCTGAAAAATAAATTTCAGGAGAAAAAGCTGCCGCTGGTGGACGAGGTGATCGCTTTGGACGCCGAGTACCGCAAAACCATTCAGGCCGCCGAGGAACTGCGGGCCAACCGCAACCGGGTTTCCAAGCAGATCGGCGCGCTGATGGGCCAGGGCAAGCGCGAAGAGGCCGAGGAGATGAAAAAGCTGGTTTCCCAGCAGGGCGAGGTGCTGGCCGAGGCCGAACGCCGGGAGGCCGAGCTTAATGAAAAAATCCGCGCCATTATGCTTACGCTGCCCAACATTATTGACCCCTCCGTTCCCATCGGCAGGGATGACTGCGAAAACGTGGAGGTACAGCGCTACGGCGAGCCGACGGTGCCGGAGTTTGAAATTCCCTATCACGCCGAAATTATGGAGAGCTTTGACGGGCTTGACCTGGACAGCGCGCGCCGCGTAGCCGGCAACGGCTTTTACTACCTGATGGGCGATATCGCGCGCCTGCACTCGGCCGTGCTTTCCTACGCGCGGGATTTCATGATTGACCGCGGCTTTACCTACTGCGTACCCCCGTTTATGATTCGCGCCGACGTGGTAACCGGCGTTATGAGCTTTGCGGAGATGGACGCCATGATGTATAAAATAGAGGGAGAGGACCTCTACCTGATCGGCACCAGCGAGCATTCGATGATAGGCAAGTTTATCGATCAGCTTCTGCCGGAGGAAAAGCTGCCCTACACGCTTACCAGCTATTCCCCCTGCTTCCGCAAGGAAAAGGGCGCCCACGGCATCGAAGAGCGCGGCGTTTACCGCATTCATCAGTTTGAGAAGCAGGAGATGATCGTCGTATGCCGGCCGGAGGAGAGCAAGCTGTGGTTCGACAGGCTTTGGCAGAATACCGTTGATTTATTCCGCAGCCTGGATATCCCCGTGCGCACCTTAGAGTGCTGCTCCGGCGATTTGGCGGATTTAAAAGTAAAATCCATTGACGTGGAGGCCTGGTCCCCCCGGCAGAAAAAGTATTTTGAGGTAGGCTCCTGCTCCAACTTAGGCGACGCACAGGCCCGCCGTCTGCGCATCCGCGTAACCGGTGAAAAGGGCAAATATTTCGCCCACACCCTGAACAACACCGTGGCCGCCCCGCCCCGGATGCTGATTGCGTTTTTGGAAAACAATTTAAACGCCGACGGCTCGGTGAATATTCCCCCGGCCCTGCGCCCCTATATGGGCGGCAAGGAAAAGCTGACGCCGAAAGCAAAGTAAACCTATGAAAACACTTTATATCATTGGCGGAACGATGGGCGCGGGCAAGACTACCATATGCCGGCAGCTGCAAAAAAAGCTGGATAACAACGTCTTTCTTGACGGCGACTGGTGCTGGGATAT
>CAJMLN010000018.1 GCA_905214315.1 uncultured bacterium
AGCGCATTTTGCGCTTTCGCCTTTTATTTTAGGAAAGATAAAAAGAACATATTATACCGGAAAGAGCTGGTTTGTTCCGGAACGCAAAACAGAAAACGCCTCAAAAATATTTTCCGAAATATCCGAAGCGATAACGGAGTATACCCCCTTTTTTTTCTGCGCGGCGCGTCCGGCCGTACCGTGCAGGAAAGATGCCAGCAGAGCGGCATTTTGCAGGTTCCCTTTGCAGAGCAGCACAGCGCCCGCCGTTATGCCGGCAAGGACGTCACCGCTGCCGGCGGTAGCCATGGCAGGGCAGCCCCATTGGGAAATCAAGCTGTTTGTGCTGCTGCATACAATATTATAGTTGCTTTTTAAGAGTACCGTCGCGCCCGTCTGCCGCGCAAATTCTGATGTGCAGCCGATGGGATCCTGCTGCAGAAACGTCATATCCGTGCGGAACAGTCTGGCGGCCTCGCCCATATGTGGAGTGATGATAATCGGGCAGCGGGCGCTTTGCAGAAGAGCGGCGGTGCAGAAATAAAGGCCGTCGGCGTCAAGCACCAAGGGGACGGTGCTGTAGTGCAGTACCGTCTCCAACAGCGCGGCGTTTTCCCGGCTTCGGCCGATGCCGGGGCCCAGCAGCAGTACGTCTTTTCCCTCCATAAATGTCCGCAGGATCCGTTCATCGGTCATGTTCGCTGCCGCTACCATAATTTCGGGATGTCTGCCGCTGTAATAGGCGGCGCAGTCCTCTGGCACCAGCATACTGACTTTTCCCGCACCGCACCGCAGGGCGGAAATAGCGGATAGCTCGCCTGCACCTTCCATTCCCCGGCTACCGGCAAGGATGCCCGCGTGACCGTTTGTGCCCTTATGGGCCGTGCTTTTTACCGGCGGCATAAGGGCAGCAATATCCGTAATTTCAGGCTCCGCCACGGCAAACTGCTGCGGTGCGATTCCGATATCGGCAACGGTAATCCTGCCGCATACCTCCGCGCCTTCTCCTAAAAAATGTCCTGTCTTTTTGCAGCCGAAAGTTACGGTTCTGTCCGCTTTGACGCAGAAATCGGTCAACCCGTTGTCACAGGAGAGACCGGAGGGAACATCCACGGCAATGACCGCGGCCTGTCTGCCGTATTCATTGATTTCTTTTGCGGCTGCCAGCTCGGGGCCGGAAAGCGCGCCGTGAAAGCCGATGCCGAAAAGGGCGTCTATTACGCAGTCATAATTTCCTGCCGGGGCGGCGAGGATCAGCGGCTTGATTTTTTCGTAATAAAAAGCCGCGTGCGGGCTTAGCCTTTCCGGGTTGCCCAGTACGACTACATCGGTTGCAATGCCGGCCTGATGCAGCAGATTGGCACAGACAAACCCGTCGCCGCCGTTATTGGAGCAGCGGGCGTAAACCAGAACATGATGAAAGCGCTTCGCCTCCTCAAACACGGCCCGGCCGGCCCGGGCCATAGCCTCCTGCGGGGAAAGCCCCGCGCGGAACGCGTCCTCTTCGGCGCGCTGCATTTCTTTTGCAGTTAAAACCGGTCTCATTTTTTTCCTCCTTAGTCTTCGTTCTCGGCGTGCAGGGCCTGGGATATGGTATCCCAGCAAAACCCCCGGCGGGCTAAAAAATCGCCGAGCTTCCGGCGGCGTACGTTTTCCTCCAGTGCGGCAAATTTGGGCGCCTGCTTAGCCAGCAGTGCCTTTGCGGCGGCCAGCTCCGCGTCCGCATCCAGTGCCTGCAGCGCCTCCTGTATCGTCTCGCAGGAGATTCCTTTTTTTTTTAATTTGTATTCAATGGCCCGCCGCCCTAAGCTCTTGCTGCCGGCAACAAAATTTTCGGCCAGCGCGGCATCGTCAAGGTATCCTAATTCTTTTATTCGTCCAATTGCCTGTTCAATGATATCCGGCGGAAAGTCTTTCTTTGCTAAAAAATCCCGCATTTGCTTTTCGGATTTTTCGCTGTGGGAAAGATGCGTAAAAGCGGCGGAAAGAGCCTGTTTATAGGCGTCTTCGTGCATCATTTCCTGCAGTGCTGTGTTTTCCAGCTGCGTTCCGGGCGCCAGACGGTACAGCACGGCCAGCTCGTCAGACAGAGAAAAAGCATATTCACCGTCTACAAATACACTGACGCGGCTATTGTTATGTTTCTGCCGTTCAAGCTTTGTAATTTCAGGCATTAAGAATTCACCTCACCGTGATTATACTCCGTTTTAAGAAGAATTACAACAAATTTTAATCAATGTCTGTTGACGAAACAATATATTCTTTGATAAAATATTTTAATAATCGATAGGAATTTATAGATATGATATATTTTATTGTCAACCGGCTTTCCGGGAAAGGAAAAGGCGCCGTGGTTGCCGAGCGCATCGTACTTTATTTGCGGGAGAAAAAAGTTGCCTATCAAATGGTGACCACCGAATATAAGGCGCACGCCGTAGAGCTTGCGGCGCGGCTGTGCGCTGAAAAGGATTGTACCGCCTTAGTGGCTGTAGGCGGCGACGGAACGTTTTCTGAGGTTTTAAACGGCATGGATCTCCGGATTCCGCTGGGCTTGATTCCCTCCGGTACGGGCAACGATTTTATCCGCAGTGTGTCCGGCGGAAAGACGTTGGAGGAGCAGCTGGACGCGGTGATTCAGAACCGCATACGGCCGGTGGATTTTATTCAGGTGAACGGCCGCCGGAGCATCAATATCGCGGGCACTGGCTTTGATGTGGATATTCTGCTGCGTCAGGCAAGGCTCCGGCGGTATTTCAGCGGTTCCTTCAGTTATTTTGCGGCCCTGTTCATTACGGTTTTTACAATGAAATTCCGCAGATTTCAGGTTGAAATCGACGGAGAGGAGCGTATGGATACCCCCGGGCTGCTGCTGTGCGCGGCCAACGGAAAATATTTCGGGGGCGGTCTGCCCATCTCGCTTGCTTCTGAAATCAACGACGGCATGATGGAGCTGGTGCTTGTAAAAAAGATGCCCCGCGTTATGATTCCGTATATGCTGGTGCAGTTTTTGCGGGGAAAGCTTTTAAAAATAAAAAAATATGTGGAATTCCGCCGCTGCAGAAGCATTGCCTGCAGTGTGGAACCGCGGGTGGATATTCAGCTTGACGGCGAGCTCTTTGATATGCCGCGCTTTACCTGCACCCTGTGCGCCGGCGGGCTGAAGCTTCTTTTATAAAAAACGGATACCTCCATGTTTACGGCCGCCTTTCTGCGGCCTTTTCTTTTAAAAGAAAGAGGCTTTGCAGGTTTCGGTTGCAAAACAGCGGGTTTTCCTTTATAATAGATACGAAAATAATTTTTACGGAGGAATATGCGATATGTTGGTTTCTGCTAAGGACATGCTGAATAAGGCAAAGGCGGGAAAGTACGCCGTAGGGCAGTTTAATATCAATAATCTGGAATGGACAAAGGCCGTGCTGCTGACGGCAAACGAGTGCGCCTCACCCGTTATTTTAGGCGTTTCGGAGGGCGCCGGCAAGTATATGTGCGGCTACAATACCATTGTAGGCATGGTGAACGGAATGCTGGAAACGCTGAAAATTACGGTTCCCGTGGCGCTGCATTTGGACCATGGCAGCTATGACGGCGCGTATCAGGCGATGAACGCGGGCTTTTCCTCGGTAATGTTCGATGGCTCCCATTACGCTATTGAGGAGAATATTGAAAGAACCAGGCAGATCATTGCGGACGCTTCGGTCAGGGGAATTTCGGTAGAAGCCGAGGTAGGCGCTATCGGGGGCGAAGAGGACGGCGTTATCGGCGGCGGCGAGGTGGCCGATCCGGCGGAATGTAAGCTGATTGCTGACTTGGGCGTAACCATGCTGGCGGCAGGCATCGGCAATATTCACGGCAAGTATCCGGCAAACTGGCAGGGACTGCGCTTTGATACGCTGGAGAAGATTCAGGCCCTTACCGGGCAGATGCCCCTGGTACTGCACGGCGGCACCGGAATTCCTGCGGATATGATTCAGAAAGCGATTTCGCTGGGCGTTTCCAAAATCAACGTCAATACCGAGTGTCAGCTGGCTTTTGCGGCGGCTACCAGGGAATATATTGAGGCCGGCAGGGATTTGGAGGGCAAGGGCTTTGACCCCAGAAAACTGCTCGCTCCCGGCTTTGAGGCGATCAAGGCTACGGTAAAGGAAAAAATGGAGCTTTTCGGTTCGGTCAACCGGGCATAACACCTTAAAAGAAGGCAAAGCCTTTGCAGAGCCGCGGCAGGAATGCCGCAAGGTTCTGCAGGGGCTTTTTTTGTTTTTTTAAAGAGTAAGTTCTGCTTTTTAAAACGGCCGCGGGCCGCTTCCTTTTTTGTATAAAGATTCTTTTTCTGCAAATAATTTGATAGCACCGCTACATATTTGTTGAGGAGGATCTTATGCAGACCTACAGTAAGGTGAAAATATGCGGTGTGGATACGTCAAAGCTTCCGCGGCTGAAAAATGCTGAGATGAATGAATTGATTCAGCAGATCAAAGCCGGCAGCAGCGAGGCGGAGGAAAAATTTATTTACGCAAATCTGCGGTTGGTGCTTTCTGTAGTACAGCGCTTTGCCGGACGGGGGGAAACGCCGGATGATCTGTTTCAGGTGGGCTGCATTGGATTGATTAAGGCCGTAAAGAATTTTGATACGGGTCATAATGTGCGTTTTTCTACCTATGCCGTGCCGATGATTATTGGGGAGATCCGCCGCTTTCTGCGGGATAACAACTGCATCCGGGTCAGCCGTTCGGTACGGGATTTGGCGTATAAGGCCATGCAAATGCGGGAAGCGCTCTCTTCTGCCGGCGGTAGGGAAGTTACCAACGCGGAGATTGCAAAGGCGCTGAATGTCAGCGTGTCGGAGGTTGATAATGCTTTGGAGGCGGTGGTGGATCCGGTATCTATTTTTGAGCCGGTATTCCGCGACGGAAACGATGCGGTTTTTGTGGTGGATCAGATCAGCGACGCCTCGCAGAGCGATGTAAAATGGACGGAGCATCTTGCCCTGCGGCAGGCGTTGACAAAACTGGACAAAAGGGAATATAATATAATCAACATGCGTTACTTTGCAGGAAAAACGCAAATGGAGATAGCCGAAGAAATAGGGATATCCCAGGCACAGGTGTCCCGGTTGGAGAAAAGTGCGCTGGAACGTATGAAAAAGTTTATGTAAAGGACGAGCTGAAAAAAATGAAAGCAATCCCCAATATCCTTTCCTTTGCCCGGCTGGCGTTGTGTCCGGTATTTGTATGGGCGTTCTTTAAGCGCTCGCCGGTAGTGGCGTTTGCCATTTTTGCCTTTGCTTCGATGCTGGATGTAGTGGACGGATTTATTGCCCGCCGTTTTAACGCCATTACTACACTGGGAAAGATATTGGATCCGCTGGCGGATAAAATATTGCAGCTCAGCGCGGTGGTATGCTTTACGGTAAAAGGAATACTGCCCCTGTTTGTAGTTATTATTATGGGGCTGAAGGAGCTGCTGATGCTCATCGGCGGCGGGGTGATTTCAAAAAAGCGCAAGAATATGGTATACTCCAATAAATTCGGCAAAATTGCCTCGTTTTTTACCTCTGCCAGCCTGGGGCTGATGTTTTTTGTGGATAATTACTTAAGCTTTGCTGCTCCTGTAATTTATGGAGTACTGTATACCTCGGTAGCCGTAAGTATTCTTTCCTTGGCGCAGTATGCCTATTTAACGATATTTGCACATCAAAAAAACGAATAGGGGTTGCATAAAAAATAAAATTGGTATATAATGAATAAAATCATGCATAATGAAAAAGAGGAGTAAAAGCAGCGCTTTCCTATCAGAGAGCACCCCATAGGCTGAAAGGGGGGCAGGCAGGCGGCTTTGAAGTAGCTTTGGAATGCCCCGGGTGAACAGATAAGTAGTTCGGGCGGCTGGCAGCCGTTATTCTGCTTTTGAGCGCCGTTATAGGAAAAAAGGTGGTACCGCGCAAACAGTTGCGTCCTTTTGTGAAAGGGCGCTTATTTTTTTGATTTTTAATGAAGGAGTTTGTAAAAATGAAAGAGATCGCAAAACAGTATGATCCTTCAACGGTTGAGGAACGGCTGTACCGGCAGTGGATGGAAAAGGGATATTTCCATACCGAGGTGGACAGGAGCAAAAAACCCTTTACCATTGTAATGCCGCCGCCGAACATCACCGGCCAGCTGCATATGGGCCACGCGCTGGATAATATGATGCAGGACGCAGTCATCCGCTTTAAGCGCATGCAGGGCTACGCCGCGCTTTGGGTGCCCGGCACAGACCACGCCAGCATCGCTACCGAAGTAAAAATCGTGGACGCACTGGCCGCCGAGGGCTTAAAAAAAGAAGATTTAGGCCGGGAAAAGTTTTTGGAACGCGCCTGGGAATGGAAGAAGCAGTACGGCGGCAGAATCGTACAGCAGCTGAAAAAGCTGGGCTCCTCCTGTGACTGGCAGCGGGAGCGCTTTACGATGGACGAGGGCTGCTCCAGGGCTGTTACCGAGGTGTTTATCCGGCTTTATAACAAAGGCCTGATTTATCACGGCAGCCGCATTATCAACTGGTGCCCCGAGTGCCGCACTGCGCTTTCCGACGCGGAGGTAGAATACGAGGAACAGGCCTCGCATCTTTGGCATATGCGCTATTATACGCCCGACGGCAGTCAATACATAACCGTTGCCACTACGCGCCCGGAGACCTATATGGGCGATACGGCCGTGGCCGTACACCCCGAGGACGAGCGGTATAAAGATTTAATTGGCAAAACGGTGGTGCTGCCGCTGATGAACCGGGAAATTCCGATTGTGGCCGACGAGTACGTGGAACGGGATTTCGGCAGCGGCGCGGTAAAGATTACCCCCGCCCATGACCCGAACGACTTTGAAGTAAGCCTGCGGCACAATCTGCCGGTGATCCGCGTAATGGAGGATGACGGCACCATCAACGAGCAGGGCGGCATTTTTGCCGGTTTAAAGCGCGAGGAAGCGCGCAAGGCGGTGGTTCAGGCGCTGACCGAGTGCGGCTGTTTGATAAAAACCGAGGATTATACCCACAACGTGGGTACCTGCTATCGCTGCCACAGCGCGGTGGAACCGATGATCTCCAAGCAGTGGTTTGTAAAGATGGAATCGCTGGCCGCTCCGGCGCTTGCGGCCGTTAAAAGGGGCGATACGGAGTTTATTCCCGAGCGCTTCAGCAAAATTTATTATAACTGGCTGGAGAATATCCGCGATTGGTGCATTTCTCGTCAGCTTTGGTGGGGACACCGCATACCGGCCTATTACTGCGACGCCTGCGGCCACACCGTCGTGGCGGAAAAAACACCGGAAAAATGCCCCCAGTGCGGCCATGCGCATTTCCATCAGGACGAGGATGTGCTGGATACCTGGTTTTCTTCGGCCCTGTGGCCGTTTTCAACCTTGGGCTGGCCGGAAAAAACGCCGGAGCTGGATTTCTTCTACCCCACCAGCGCGCTGGTTACCGGGTATGATATCATCTTTTTCTGGGTAGCCAGAATGATATTCTCGGGTCTGGAGCAGATGGGGCAGGTTCCCTTTAAAACGGTGCTGATTCACGGCATTGTGCGGGATTCCCAGGGCAGAAAAATGAGCAAGAGCCTGGGCAACGGTGTGGATCCCTTGGAGGTCATTGAAAAATACGGCGCCGATGCGCTGCGGTTCTCCCTGGCGATGGGCAACTCCCCCGGAAACGACATGCGCTTTTACTGGGAAAAGGTGGAGGCCTACCGTAATTTTGTCAATAAAATATGGAACGCGGCGCGCTTTGTGCTGATGAATATTGAGGGCAAGAACTTAAAAGACCCGGCCGATTGCCGCCTGGAGGCCAGTGATGAGTGGATTCTTTCCAAATACAATGAGCTGGTGCAGGGCGTAACCAGAAGCCTGGAGAGCTATGAGCTGGGCATTGCTGCGCAGAAGCTGTATGATTTTATCTGGAGCGAGTACTGCGACTGGTATATTGAACTGACCAAGCCTCGTCTGCACGGCGAGGACGCAGAAGCGATGCTCACGGCCTGCAGCGTACTGAACTATGTCTTAGCCAATACGCTGAAGCTGCTGCATCCCCTGATGCCGTTTATTACCGAAGAACTTTGGACCTCTCTTCCCGGAACGGGGGAAAGCATTATGATTTCCCAGTGGCCCGAAGCGCGGCAGGAATTTGCTTTTGACCGTACCGCCTTTGACGCAGTGATGGAGATTATCAAAAATATCCGCAATCTGCGCAGTGAGATGAATGTTCCGGCCAATAAAAAGACGGAAATTTATATCTATGCCCCGCAGATGCAGGAAAAAATAGCCTCTTCGGGCATATATATTGAACGGCTGGCCGGCGGCACACAGGTGACGTTTTTGACGCAGAGACCCCAAAATGCCGATGAATATGCCGCCGTGGTGTGCGGCGGAGCGGAATGCTTTATTCCTTTGGGGGAACTGGTGGATCTGGAAAAGGAGCTGGCAAGGCTTTTAAAGGAACGCGATACCACGCAGAAGGAGTTGGAGCGCGCAAACGGCAAGCTCGGCAACAAAGGATTTGTGGAAAAGGCGCCGCAAAAGCTGATAGAGGATGAACAGGCTAAGGTGGTCAAATATGCGGAGATGCTCAAAAAGCTGGAGGAGCGCATCCGGGCGCTTTCGGAGAAAAAAGCATGAGTCTGCGTCCGACGCTGCGGTACCGGCGCATCAGCGATATTCCCGTTGAAAAACTGCGGGAAATGAATATTCGCCTGATCTTGGCGGATATGGACAATACCCTTGCTCCCTGGCACAGCGTGGAAGTGCCGGCAGAGAGCAAGGCCTGGGTGAAGCGGGTTCAGGAGGCGGGGATTCCGGTTCTGCTGCTTACCAACAGTAAGAGCGAAAACGCGGATATTACCGCAAAAAGCCTGGAGATTGAAGCTGTAAAGAATGCGCGTAAGCCCATGAAGAAGCCGACGGCGCAGCTTCTGGTCCAGTGGGGCGTTTCACCGCAGGAAGCGCTGATTATCGGCGATCAGCTGTTTACCGATATCCAGCTGGCCAATGCATTGGGCGCCAAAAGCGTGCTGCTGGAGCCGCTCTCCCCGGAAGAATGGTGGTGCACCAAGGTGTTCAACCGCAGCCGGGAGCGGCTGGTATGGCCGTTTTTGTTCCGAAAATAGGCCCAAGACGTGATTTTTTTTCAGATAGTTCTATACAAAAGCGCGAAAATATGATATGATAGGGGTGAGAGAAAATGGAAAAGCTCCTGCGGCAGCAGTTTCCCCAGGCGGAGGCGTTTGTCGTTTCCAATCCGGCGGATATCTTTTACCTGACCGGCTTTTTCTGCAGTGACAGTCTGCTTTTATACGGCGCGGAGCCCATACTGGTGACGGACGGCCGCTATGCCGTTGCCGCCAAAAGGGCAAGGGCGGAGGTACGTATCGTATCCGGCTCCTATCTTTCCGGGCTTGCAGAGGCGGCCAAACAAAAGGGATACCGCACGTTAGGCATTCAGGAGGATTTCTTAACGGCGCAGGAATATCTAACTTTGCAGGAAGAACAGTTTTCTCTGATTCCTACCCGCAGTGTTTTCTGTGGGCTGCGGGCTGCGAAGAATGAGCATGAGGTCAAGGCGATCCGCATGGCTCAGGCTGTTACCGATCAGGCGTTTGAAAGGTTATTGCCTTATATACGCGAAGGTGCAACCGAAAAGCAGCTGCGTGCCCGGCTGGAGTTTTTGCTGTTTGACTGCGGCGCTGACGGACTGGCCTTTGAAACGATTGTCGCCGGCGGCCCCAACGGTGCGCTGCCCCACGCGGTGCCCTCGGATCGGCCGGTAAAAAAAGGTGAGTTTATTACCTTTGATTTCGGTGCCAGAGTAGGCGGCTACTGCAGCGATATGACGCGTACGGTGGCGTTGGGTCCGGTTGACGCGCGTCAAAAAGAGATTTATGAGGCTGTGGGCAAGGCTCATGAGGCAGGCGCGGCGCTGTTAAAGCCGGGAAATTCTGCTCGGGAAGCGGATGAGGCCGCCAGAAATGTTTTGGCAGAAGCCGGTCTTGGCAAATATTTTGTTCATTCTTTAGGGCACGGCGTGGGCATAGAAATTCATGAGCAGCCGCGGCTTTCCCCAAAAAGCGACGATGTTCTTGTGCCGGGCCATGTGGTTACGGTGGAGCCGGGCGTGTATATCGAGGGCTTTTGCGGGGTACGAACCGAAAATATGTATGTAATTTCCCTCTTCGGCCATGAAAATTTGACCGAGACGGATAAAAAACTAATAAAATTATAATACTATACAGGAGGAAACTTGAATGATTTCAGCAGGCGAATTCAGAAAGGGCATTACAGTGGAGATTGACGGCAACGTTTACGTGATTGTAGACTTTTTGCACGTGAAACCCGGTAAGGGCGCCGCTTTTGTGAGAACCAAGATCAAAAATGTAATGACGGGTCAGGTACTGGAGCGTACCTTTAACCCTAACGAAAAATATCCTCTGGCGCATATTGAGCGCAAGGAGATGCAGTATCTCTATAATGAGGAAGAGCTTTATTATTTCATGGATAACGAAACCTACGATCAGATTGCACTGAACAAAGACCAGGTGGACGCGGCTCTGCCCTATTTGAAGGACAGCCTTGTAGTTTCCATAAAATTCTATAAGGGCAATGCTTTTTCCGTAGAAGCGCCGAACTTTGTGGAATTTGAAATCATTGATGCTGAACCCGGCGTGAAGGGTGATACCGCTACCAATGTTACAAAGCAGGCTACGATTGAAACAGGCTATAAAGTGAACGTGCCGCTTTTTGTAAATGTGGGCGACAAAATCAGAATTGATACACGAACCGGAGAATACATGGATCGTGTAAACTGATTGTTTCCCTGAATGAAAAGGAGGAAATTGTGATGTCAGTTGAAAAAAAGGTTGCCTATCTGAAGGGACTTGCCGAGGGCTTAAATATCTCGGAAAATACCGCTGAGGGAAAAATGCTCCGGGCTATTGTGGACACGCTGGGCGTGATTGCCGATGAGCTTGAGGGCGTGGACGAGGAGCTGAAGCAGCTGAACGAGTACGTGGAAGAAGTCGATGGCGATTTAATGGAGCTGGAAGAGGATTTCTATGAGGATGATTGTGACTGCGACGATTGCTGCGACTGTGACGACGACGATTGTGACGACGACTGTGATTGCTGCTGTGACGACTGCGATGACTGTGACGATGATGAGTTTGACTATGATGAATATGAATGCCCCCAGTGCCATGAAATCGTAAGCTTCAGCGGCGATTTTGCAGAAAGCGAGCTTGTTTGCCCGAACTGCGGCGCCAGTCTTCTTGAAAAATAATATGAAAAAACGCCCGCTTTTAAAGCGGGCCGTTTTTTTCGTTCACAGCTTTTTTCGTGTTTCACTGATGTAACATCAGCTGTACCGGTGCAAAAACACAGCAGCCGGTATTTTTTATTCTTCCTTTTCAAATGAAACCGGGGGCGTGATAATTTCCAGAGGAATCTCCGGGGTGCTGGAAAAGCCCATACGCTCTATGGTAATCATTTCAGGGCCGCGTTCGTTGCCCACGTGCGTCATCCAATGATAGCCGCCGGCATGTCCCGCGTAAATTCCTACATGGCGCGCAGCGGCGCTGTCAGCGGCGCCGAATACCTTAAAGACGACGATAGAACCTACGGGAATACTCTCCTCCGGACGAAATACCACAGTTCCGTCAGCATTTCTTTTGGCGGAAAATGAAATTTTGCGGGAAAGTCCTTTGTTGACCCAATCCTCCGCGGCAAGCCGCCAGGACTGTGCGGAACAGGAATTTTCCGGCTTTGTTAAAAACGAGGTATCGATTCCCGCAATGTTGGGAAGATAGTTAAAATACGCATAGGTTACATATGAGGCGCAGACGAGTCCCCCGTTCTTTTTGATCTTTGCGATATCGGGCGCTCCGCCGACGGTCGTTTCGTAGCCGGAGGATACGCCGTAATCGTATCCCAGGCCGGAAAGATACCCTAAAGCTTCTTTATGTTTTCCTAAAATAAAAACCCACATATTTCCGTCGTCCCGGTGCTTTTGCAGATTATAGCCTGTGTATTCCAAAGCGTCGAGAAAGACGTTATCGTTGATATCGATATTGCTGTTGTATTTTTGCTCCGGCGGCAGATCCTCGGCGGGCAATTCGGGTTCAGGCGTTGCGACAGGCTGCTCGGAAAGATATTTTGCACTCATATAGCCAAACTGACCCGGAGCATATTGAATATAATACCAGCCGTCGATGTTTTGATAGGCGTCTACCTGGGTGTTCTGCTTCAAACTGATAATTTTTTGACTTCCTGCCGAGGCTCCGGCGCGCACATTTACACTTCTGTGCGTTACATACATGGGGGCAGACTGCGTCAGATCCGGCAGAACGGCTGTTGGCGTCGCCTCTGCGGTTGGAGAGGGCGAAGGGGCGAGGGATGGCGTTGCGGGCAGGGGCGTCGCAGGGAAAGGCGAGGCTGTCGTCTGCGGTATATCCGTCGGAGAAGGGGAAATTTCAAGGGCTGCAGAATTGCTGCATCCGCTTATGGATACTATCAATAATACGGCAATGATGAGAACAGCTGCTTTCTTCATAAAGGTCTCCTTGCATAAAAGTCCTTACGAGTATAGCAGAAAATGTATTTTGTGTCAAGGAATTGCGTTTTTCGGCGCTTTTTTATAACAATAGGCATAGTTTACGGGGACGGCATGAAGAATAAAGCTGAGCCAGGCGAAAGCTTTTATTAAAGAGGAATAGAGCAAAAAAATGAGCCCGGATAATTCCGGACTCATTTCCAAGCAAATCAATTTTTATTTTTGGTTAGCGTTTATTCCTGCTCTTTTTTCTTTTTGGCCGCGATGACCAGTGCAATTGCCGCAACCGCAACCGTTGCCATCAGTGCCACGGGCAGGATATCACCGCCGGGCTTATTGGCCGATTCCGGCAGTTCATATACGGCGGTCACTGTCATACTGGCCTTCGCATTGCTGTCCAGTTTCTGCAGATATTCAACGCCGATGCCGGAGATGATAAATTCTGTACCGGCTTTGATTTCCTTGCCGCCGTCTTTGGTTCGTATGTCGAAGCGGGGGAAATACTGGTCATAGGTATAGGTAGTTTCTACACCATCGGCATTTAGGGTATAGGTAGCGTCGCACTCATAGGCGATCAGCAGTGATTCACCTGCGGGAACAATCAGTTTATCCGTATTCTTTACTGGCTTCCAGCTATCGCCGCTATTGCCCTTATGCAGTACCGTAGCAGAGAACCATATCTGGATATCCTCGCTGCCGGTATTGGAAATAACAATGTTTTTCTTTACTTTTCCGTCCTTTACGTCAGCCGCGCTGATAAAGCCTGCTGCGTTTGTGCTGCAGAAATACGGTTCGCCGGAAAAGTCCTTAGTAAAGGTCCACTTTACACCTACCGGATCTTTTTCAACCGGGGGAGTTACCGGGTCGCCGCTCTGCCCCTCTTTTGCAAAGGTCAGTTCGTCTATTAAATACGCGTCTCCATTGGCGCCTTCTTTATAGATGCCTTCGGCGCCATCGAAGCGAATCAACAGCTTATAGGCGTCCTTGTAGCCTTTTTCTGCATACAGGCGTGCGATCTGTGCCAGGTAAGCCTCGGAAACCTTTACGTCAATGGTGAACTGTTTCCATTCTTTGGTTAACTCAAGCAAATCAGTGCAGGAGGAATAGGTGGCCACATAATCACTGGCTTCTCCGCCGAATTCCTTTACCATATCATTTGCGCTCTTGTGGATCTGGGAATTTAAGAAAATCTTTATTTTTGCGCTGTCCACTGAGGCATTTGCATCCAATTTTGCGTAGAAGCTGAGCTTATACGTACCGGCGCCGGCGCCGGCATAGCCGTTTTCAGCATCATTGATAATCGCGGGACCTACGTCAAAGCCCAAAGCGGAATAGGAAGGCTTGGCTGTTCCGCTGCCTGTAAATTTCATCGCTTTATCCGTGCCGTTGGCACCGCCGTCCACACGGGCCAGCGTACCGCCATGGGTGGAGAATTGCATCCAGCCCTTGTCGCTTTCTTCCAGCGTGCCGTCACCTAAAAGAACGGTATCGGAAACCGTGCCGCTGAATTTTGCGGTAAGGTTTTTATCCGCAATCGCAGTCACAATGCAGGTATTGTCAAAGGTAATCGTTGCATCGCTGCTTACCAGTACATCGCCGGCATACCAGCCGTCGAACGTGCAGCCGTCTGCCGGAACAGCCGTAAAGGTATCCTCCACGCCAAACACCTTTTTGTCGGCAATCTTGTGGAAGGCCAGACCTTTCTCAGTATTTTCATTGGTTACGGTAACCGTGCCGTCCAGTACGGCAACTGTCCTTTTATAGGAAAGACCGGAGATATTGTTAAACCGACTGACGCCTGCCTGCCCTTTCATGCCATATCCGAAAACATAGTTCTCGCCGAACAGCTCTTTACCGTTGGCATCCAGCATATAAATCAGCCAGAAATCATCTTCTGCATACTCGATACCGGAAACATCCACCGCAATGGTGGCACAGCCGCCTGCCGGAATGGTAGTTTCCTTATACGTAAGTTTGGTGGTCCATTTGCCGTCGTTTGCCCGTACCTGAAGGCTGGGGGTAACCGGCTGGTCGTTTAAGTTATACAGGGTAAAGGTTACCTTGCCGTCTGTAGCAGGTAAATTTTTACCGGTAAGCACGCCGGAACCGTTCAGGAAAGGATCCTTGGTGGTGCTGTACAGGCCGATAAAGTCGCCGGGAATTTTTACAAAGGAAAAGTCGTCCAGGTACAGAACAGAGCCTTTGCCGATACCGTCGAACATAAGCTGTAGTTTTGTATCTGCCGCCTGTGTGGCGGTGAGCTCACAGAAGGTATTTATATAGAACCATTCGCCCTGCTTAATGGAACTGGAGGCAAAATTCCAATATGCATTGGAACCCTGCAGATTAGCCGAACCGCGGAACGTGCTCTGCATGGTTTTCGGGGTTTCTTCCGTATGCCCCTCGGGCATGGTTTCAAAATACACCCAGGTGCTGAGCATATAGGTTCCCGCCCCGTCCACCACCGCTTTGGTAGCGTCCACAGTAAGCGCCGGTGAAGTCCAGCTGCCTTCTCCGCCTGAAAATTTCAGTGAAGAGTTGCCGCTGCGGACGGGCGCGCCGTCTGCCTTGCTGACAATTTCTACCTTACCGGAAGATTGAGGGACAAAATACGTGGTGCTTCCCTTTTCGAAATCATCAAACAGATATTCGCCGTCCACAATCGTGGCCTGGGAAGTATCTGCTGCCGAAATGGAAAGCAGCGACAATCCTGCAAACGCGCCGACGGCAAGCGTCAGTGAAAGCAGGATGCCTAAAGCTTTTTTCATAAAAAATCCTCCTTTTGATAAACATAAATTTTTACACATATAGGATATAACAGAATCGCTGCAATGTCAATAGTGTTTTTTAAAAATATCTTCCTATTTTAAAGGAAAATCTGGTGTGTTTTCCCTGCAAAAAAAGCGGCATTTCTGCCGCTTTATATCTTACAGATCACTCTATTTTTCTTTACCCCAGGAGGCAACCAGTGCCGCAATCTGTTCGGCTGCTTTCTCCAGCGGAATTTTTTCCGAAAAGCTTTTGTCACGGGCCGTAATTTCCACGGTGTTTTCCTTCATATTTCTGGGGCTGACAATGGCACGCAAGGGTACGCCCAGCAGATCGGCGTCGGAGAACATGATGCCCGCGCTGACGGCGCGGTCGTCGTAGATCACTTCCATGCCCATTTCCTGCAGGCGCGCATAGAGAGCATCGGCAAACTGCCGGGTCTGCGCGTCGTCGCTGCGCACGGCGCACAGATGAACCTGCCAGGGGGCCACCGCCATGGGCCAGATGGGGCCGAAATCATCGTGGTGCGCCTCGCAGATGGAGGCGGCCAGTCTTCCCACGCCGATGCCGTAGCAGCCCATAATCGGATGCTGCAGCTCGCCGTTTTTATCCAGGTACGTCATGTTCATGGCTTTGGTGTATTTCGTGCCCAGCTGAAAGATATTGCCCACTTCGATGCCGCGGGAGATTGTGATGGAGGGCCTGCCGCAGCAGGGGCAGATGCCGCCCTCTGTAATCTTGGCAAAATCGTGATATTCGGCGTTCCTTACATCGCGCACCATATCCAGCCCGGTGTAGTGATATTCGGCCTGATTGGCGCCGCAGGAGAGGTTGTTTAAATTTTCAAGCGAGCGGTCGTACAGTACGGTAAAATCGCCCGTTAAGCCTACCGGTCCGATGTAGCCGGCCTTTAGGCCGCATTCCTCGGTGATAACGGCCGGATGGATTTCGCAGCCCAGGAAATTGGTCAGCTTGGTTTCGTTTACCTCCAGATCGCCGCGGATAAACAGCACAATGTACGTGTCGTCGGCGTTTCTCTGGTACACTACCGCCTTGCAGGAATCCTCCTGGGGTGTGTTTAAAAATGCACAGATTTCTTCAATGGTGTGAATATCCGGCGTGTGTGCCAGCGTCAGCTCCCGGCTTACGGCGGCGCGCTCTTTTTTCAGGATGCTTTCGGCCGCCTCCATATTGGCGCGGTAGCCGCATTCCCTGCACAGGGCGATGGAATCTTCGCCGATAGGCGTTAAAAGCATAAACTCATGAGAAATGCTGCCGCCCATCATGCCCGAATCCGAGGCAACGGAGATAACCTCCGGCAGTCCGACCCGGGCGTAGATATTTTCATATGCCCGGTGGCACCTGGCGTAATATTCCTCTAAATCCTCCTGGCTGGTATGGAAGGAATAGGCGTCCTTCATGGTAAATTCCCGTACGCGGATCAAGCCTGCGCGCGGCCGGGCTTCGTCCCGGAATTTGGTCTGGAACTGATAGACCATAAACGGATACTTTAAATAGCTCTGTCCGTATTCGCGCACCAGATGCACGGCGGCCTCCTCGTGGGTCATGCCTAGCACTAAGGGGCTGCCGTTGCGGTCAGCAAAGCGCGCCATTTCCCTGCCGATGGCCTCATACCGGCCGGATTCCTGCCACAGCGAGGCTGGCATCACGACGGGGAACTGAACCTCCTGTCCGTCGATGGCGTCCATCTCCTGGCGGATGATCTGCTCGATTTTGCGCGTGATTCTCTTCAGCGGCATGTAGGAGGAAAAAATGCCGTTGGCCACATATTTCATGTAGCCGCCGCGCACCATCAGGGCGTGGCTGTCAATGATGCAATCTGACGGCCGCTCTTTGAAACGGTCGCCTACAAGCTTTTCTAATTTCATATTGCTCTCCTCTTTTCCTTTTATAAAAAAAGCCCCAAGCCGGTATAAACCAGCTTAGGGCGAGTGAATAAAATACCCGCGGTACCACCTAAATTCGGAAAGATTCCGCACTCCAAGGCAAAACTGCCTTTCCTCTGTGACGGGAGAACCCGGCGGGGCTTACTGAAAAAAGCTTTTGTTCGGCCCGCAGCTCCAGGAGGGGGTTCGGCGTCTTTTCAATTTAAGGCTTGCACCGGCCGCCTTTTCTCTAAGAAAAATCCAAAACGCTTACTGGTTCCTGTCATCGCTTTTTATTTAATTTTGCTTATCATAGCATAAAACCCTGAAGCCGTCAACAAAAATCCGCCGCTCTCTCGGCCGTAAGCCCGATACGGTAGCGCTGCATAAAGACGTCGAACCCGGCGCTGCCTTCTTCAGTGGGCGTCAGCGTCTGCCGCGGCATTGCCCGGAATATCCGGTCTAAAAATGACGCCAGATTGCTTTTTTCGCCCAGCTTCAGATAAGCCGCCAGCAGCGCCATGCCCCAGGCGCCGCCCTCGCCGGCCGTCTTTAAGACGGAAACCGGGGTTTTCAGGGCGTCCGCCAGCAGCTGCTGGGCTACGCCCTCCACCTTGAACAGCCCCCCGTGGGCGGTAAAGCTTTCGGCCCGGACCTGCTCGCCGCTGTGGAGAATATCCATGCCGATGCGCAGCACCGCCATGGCTGCGTACAGCTGGGCGCGCATAAAGTCGGCCAGACGGAGCCCGCCCTCTGGGGCTCTGAAATACATGGGGCGGCCGTTTTGCACCCCGGTGATATGCTCGCCGGAGAGATAATTGTATACCGTAATACCGCCGCAGTCCGGCTTTCCTTCCGCCAGGGCGTACCGGTAGAGCGCTTCGTATACCTCGCTTTTTTCCCGGGGCGCGCCCAGCAGAGCGCTGAACTGGCCGAACACCTCCGCCCAGGCGTCCAGCTCGCCGCAGCAGTTGTTGCTGTGTACCATGACGACCGGCTTGCCCTCGGGGGTAGCGCCGATATCCAGCGCCGGATATACCCCCTTTAGCGGTTCCTTTAACACCAGCATGGCAAAGATGGAGGTGCCGGCTGAAACATTGCCCTCTCCCGGCAGAACGCTGCCTGTGGCGACCATGCCGGTGCTGGCGTCGCCCTCGGGCGGGCACAGGGGAACGCCCGGCAGAAGATCGCCCTCCGCGTCCAAAAGCTGCGCCCCCTCGGCCGTAAGGTATCCCGCGCAGGCGCCGGGGGCGTAAATTGGGGGAAGCAGCGCCGCAGGATCCCACGCGCAGCCCAGCCGTTTGGCCTCCTGCGCAAATTTTTCCAGCATTCCTGCGTTATACGCCAGTCCGTCTATCGGGAACATGCCCGCCGCCTCGCCCGCACCCGCTGCGCGCTCTCCGGTCAATAAAAAATGCACGTAGCCGGCTAAGGTGCTGATGTGTGCAACCTCTGTCACATGCGGCTCGCCGCTCAGCATTGCCTGATACAGATGGGCAATACTCCACCGCTGGGGAATCGGGAACGAAAACAGCTCCGTCAGCTTTTTAGAAGCCTCACCGGTAACGGTATTGCGCCAAATGCGAAACGGCACCAGCAGCCGGTTTTGCGCGTCAAAAGCCAAATAGCCGTGCATCATGCCGGAGATGCCCAGCGCCCCCACCCGGGTAAGCACCGTGCCGTATTTTTGTTTTACCTTGCGCTTTAAAGCCCCGTAGCAGGCCTGCAATCCCCGGCGCACGTCCTCTAAGGAATACGTCCAGTAGCCGTTTTCCAGACGGTTTTCCCAGGTGTGGGAGCCGGTGGCCAGTACGGTAAAGGTATCGTCAATCAGCACCGCCTTGATGCGGGTGGAGCCCAGCTCAATGCCTAAGTACATCTTTTCCCCGCATAGTTTTTCCATCACGCTTCCTCCCTTACATTCCGCAAAAAACGCGTATCGCCCGCCTTACATCTTCGCACATGGCCTTTTCGGCGTCCAAAAGCGCGTCGTGCAGCTGAGAATATTCCTTATGGGAAATGGCTGCTCCGCCCGCAGCCGCCATATAAGTGTAATAGTTGATTTTTCGGATGCCGCCGGCAATTACCTTGCGGAAATCCTCTTCGCTAACGCCGCTGCCGCCGTGCATAACCAGGGGCAAATCGGTTTGGCGGCGAATTTCGGCAAGCCGTTCAAAATCCAGCCGGGGCGCTTTTTTATAAAAGCCGTGGGCCGTACCGAAAGCGCAGGCCAGTGCATCGATACCGGTAGCGTGCACAAAAGCGGCGGCGGCTGCCGGGTCCGTATAGATGGAGGCGTCTTCCGCACCGCCGCCCTCCCGCGCGCCCATGGAGCCGATTTCCGCCTCTACCGAAGCGCCGGTCTCCCTTGCCAGACGCATGGCCTCTTTGGTATTCCGGATGTTTTCTTCTTCTGGAAGGGCGGAGCCGTCATACATTACCGAGGTAAAGCCTATCTCCAGCCCTCTTTTTAAATAGTCCAAATCCGTGCCGTGGTCCAAATGCACGCACACCGGCACCGCTGCCCGCCGGGCAAACTGCAGCATGACCGGCGCAATCTCCTCCATGCGGCAGAGCCCCATTTCTTCATGCACCTGGGCGTGCATCAGAATAACCGGCTGCGCCAGCTCCTCCGCCGCGCGGATAACCGCCCGCAGGCTCGTCATATTCGGGGTATTGAATGCGCCCACGGCACATTGCTTTTCCTGCGCGAGCGCTAAAATTTCCTTTAAAGTAACCAGCATATTAAAATTCCTCCTCAAAACGTGCTTTATTATCCGCAAAGCAGAATTCCACCGCGGTAACCGCTTCGGCGCCGGGCGCTAAAAAGGCCAGACGGCCCTCCCTGCGCAATACATCCCGTCCGTCCGGCGTGCAGTTGCCGGGCTCCAGACCCAGAACATAGTCGGTTTGGCCCATCATCTTCCATTGGGTGAAGCAGGGCAGAGAGCGCTTGTCATAGCGCAGGATAACACCTGTTTCTCCGTTAAAAATACCCGCCCGGGCCAGACCGTCTTTTTCCTGCATATCATAGTAATAGCAGCATTCCTCATATCCGGCTGTGGGCGGTTCCATCACCAGCGCCTTTGCAAGCTGGGATGCCGCCCTTGCATTGCGCGGAATAACACCGCTACTGGGTATTTTTACCAAACTATCCTCCGTCAGCAACGGGTAGCCCATATTGCAGTGGTATAAAATCATGTACGGCGACGTTTCGCTACCGGCGTTTGTTACGGTATCCCGCAGCAGAATGCGGTTTTCCCGGTAGGAAAACGTATATTCGCGCCTTAAAACCAGTTTTGGACCAAACAGGCGGGCGTCACGCACTTCGGTGCGGATTTTCAGCGCCCCGTCCTCTTCTTCCAGCGCCAAAAGCCGGGCCGGAAGATGCGAAACCGTTCCGTGCAGGGGCAGTTCCTCGCCGTTATCCACGCAGGGCGAGCCCACGGCCGTTAAGCCGCAGGTGGTAACAAAACCGCCGGTAAAGGATTTTAAAAAGCCGTCTCCCTTCTCATCATAATACTGGGGCGCCACATAGCCGCAGGGCGCAAAATAGCCCATATTGCGGCCCTTAAACGCCACGCGTGAAAGGTCGGAACAGCGGTCCAGCGATATCCACGCCTCTAAGCCCAGGCCGTTGCGCACATATAAAAAACGCATGCCCTGCCCCCGGCCGCCCTGCAAAATATATTCCTCCGCCCCCCGCACCTGCAGGGGATTGCCTACATAATTCATTCTCTGCCCTCCACGGCCTTTACCGCCGCATACAATTTTGTATATTGTTGATACAACGCCTGATATTGGCCGCGTTTCTTTTCATCGGGCCAAAATACCCGGCGCACCGGCGCCATCTTCTGCACAATGGAAAAATCCTTAAACGCACCGACGGCCTTTCCCGCCACCGCCGCGGTACCTGCCGCGCCGATCTCCCCGCAGGAAAGCGCCGTAATTGGCGTACCTAAAATGTCCGCCTTGATCTGCAACCACACGTCCGACGACGCGCCGCCGCCGGTTGCGCGGATTTCCTCTATCGGGGGGACAAAACGCTTCAGGCGGTCAAAGTTCAGCCGCATTTCATAGCTGGTGCCCTCCATCAGCGCCTTGTAAATATCGTATTTTGTGCTCGCCATGGTAAGGCCGACGATTGCCGCCCGGGCCGCATAGTCCATATACGGCGTTGCCGCGCCGGCAAAATGGGGCAGCACCAAAAGGCCCGTCGGCGCATCGGGAATTTTTTCATCCAAAAGCGCGTACACGTTTTTTTGCCCCGCCTCCTCCTGCTCCTTTTGGGCAAATACGCCGCGGAACCACTTAAGCGCGGCGCCGCCGGTAAAGGAGAACGCATAGCAGGCATACCCGCCCGCCGGGTAGGGCACCACCGCATAGCCGCCTTCAAACAGCCCGGGATCCTCCGGCACACGGTCCATCAGCACGGGAATACATTCCACCGTGCCGGTGCCGTTCATCGCCTGGGTGCTTTTAAAAATACCCGCCCCCAGCATGGCCGCCGCCTGGTCATGGCAGGCGCTTACGACAACAAGGTCCTCCCTGACGCCCAGCTGCCGGCAAAGCTCCTTTTTTACCGGGCCGGCCACGGTGCCCGAAGCAACCGGCTGTGCAAAAAGGGCGCTGTCAAGGCCCGCCGCGGCAAAAATTTCCTCGCTCCAGCCGTTTTGCCGGATATCAAAAGCCCCCGTGCGTGCGGCTAAGGAAAAATCGATCTGCGCGCGCCCGGTAAGAGCGTACACGATAAAATCCTGTCCCAGCAGCACGCGCCGGCACCGGGAAAACAGTTCGGGCCGGTTCTTCTTTAGCCACATCAGCTTATAGATGCTGTACATGGCGTGGGGTTTTACGCCGGCTATCTGCGTCAGCCTAGTCGCGCCCAAAGCCGCCTGCAGCTGCGCGCATTCTTCCTCGCCCCGCGGGTCGGTATATAACATGGAAGGCGCCAAAACCGCATCGTTTTCATCCAGCAAAACAAAGGTTTCGCCAAAGCTGGTAACGCCCAGCGTTTTTAAAGGGAATTCCGCACATGCCTGCCGCAGCAATTCCAACACGCCCCGGCGGATTCCGTCAAAATCAATTTCATGCGCTCCGCCGGAAAAAACGGCGGGATATTCCCGGTAATAGGTTTGAAACAAAGTGCCGGTTTCATCATAAACCGCAATTTTGCAGCCGGTAGTGCCTACATCCAAACCGCCGATATACATAAATTCGGCCTCCCTTACAGTTCAAACAAATCGTAGCCCAAATAGGTGCCGAAAGCCTCGCGCAAAATAGCCGCCATACGGCCCTTGCCTACGGCCGTGTGGTGCCGGAAACCGTTTTTGGCAAGGCGCAGCAGCTTGCCCTGCAGGGCCGGTATCTCCGCCACACCGGCGCAGCCGAAGAATTCCGGCTCGATTTCCTCACCGGTAAAGGTTCCTTCATCCATATATACCGTCAGCTTGCCGTCCTCGGTTTTGCAGTTGGAATAGGTAAAATCAAACGCGGCGATGCGGCCTTCATTGCTGCCCCATCCGCAGCCGGGGCAGTTTTTAGAAAACATCTTATGGTCGGTAACCGTTCCCTTTTCCGTCATCAGGCTCTGGGGTACCGGACCGCAGTGGAAGAGGATTACCTTATCCGGCTCGCTTCCGTAGTTGTTGTTCCAATCCAGGCACGTAGCGGGCGCCCCGGAGGCCAGCTGCATCGAATACATATTGATGGCCGAGCACAAATCCACCTCGCAGGCGGCGGTAATGCCGCGGTCGTTTAGCTCCGAAAGCAGCACGCAGGGCGCAATGCCGAAGATGGGCTGTAGTTCCTCCCAGCAGCGCAGGGTAATGCAGTCCAGCTGATATTCCTGGATAAAATCGTCAATCACCACAGAAACTTTCGCCAGCGCGTTCATTTTATCCTCCGGCACGCGGGAACAGTTGGTATAATCCTTCAGGCGCGCCTTTCTTTCCATAACGCGAACGTCGTCATCGCTGTATTTGCCTACGCGGAACACCAGCTCCGAAAGGTCGAACGTGGTGCAGGTAATGCCGTACTTCTGCAGCGTAATTTCATCAAAGCGCACCGTCATAAACTTGGTGGTGCGCGCGCCGATTACGCCGATGGTAAAATGTTTCATACCCGCAACCACGCGGCAGACGGCCGCAAAATCAGCCAAATTGCGGGCAAAAGCCTCGGAGAGCGGATGCACCACATGGGGTTCCATTATCGTAAACGGCAGGCCGTACTGATGGAATACGTCGCAGATAGAAAATTTGCCGCAGTAGGCGTCGCGCCGATGTTCAAAATCCATTTTGCCGATTTCATCGGGGTAGGCCTGAATCAAAATCGGCGTGCCGCAGTGCTCCAGCGCGGCAATTGCGCCGTTTTCATCGCCGAAGTTCGGCAGGCAAAGGATAACGCCATCGTATTCGCCCTCGTGGGATTTCAGCCATTTGGCATAGGCCAGCCCCTCCTGCTTGGTTTCCACCGCGCCGTAGCGGGTTAAATCCGCCGGAGCAATCAGATAGTTAAACCCCGCCTGTTCCACGGCCCGGCACATCTCTTCCCGGGCGCCGGCAATCAGCCCCTCCGGAAAAAAGCCTCGGTTGCCAAAATACAATGCAAATGTTTGTTTTTTCATTTTTTCTCTCCTTAATATTTCCCTTATTTTTATACTACCAATTTACCAAAAAGCGTGCTATAATAATAGTCAATTTTGGAGGAAAAATAGCAATTTTGTTCGGGGGGATACTATTTTGGATTTTCACATCAACACCCAGGAGCTGACCAAGCTGCTGAAGCATTTTTATACGCTTACCCACATCCGCATCGGCGTGTTTGACAATGCCTTTCAGGAACTGGCTTTTTACCCGAACCATCATTCCGAATACTGCCGCCTGCTGCGGGCGGACGCGGAGGCCAACAAAAAGTGCGCCCTGTGTGACCGGGAAGCCTGTGAAATGAGCCGGAAGCAGAACAAACTGATTGCCTACCGCTGCCACGCCGGGCTGACCGAAGCGGTGACCCTGATTCGCTGCCACGACGTAGTCGTGGGCTACCTGATGTTGGGGCAGGCCCTGCAAACCGAGGACCGCGCCCGCTCTTGGGAAGAGCTAGCCCCGTATTTGGCCGAATTTGGTGTGGACCTGAACGCGCTGAAAAATGCGTATTTTAAAAAGAAACGGCTTTCGCCGGAGGTGATTACGGCGGCCTCCAAGCTGATGGAGGCCTGCTCGGGCTATTTATATCTGTCAAAAATGATCGTGCTCAGCGAGGACAGCCTGGCCCGGCGGCTGGACGATTATCTTCAAAAGAATCTGTCGGGCGATCTTGGCACGGAATCGCTCTGCCGGGCGCTGGGGATCGGCAAAACCCGGCTCTATGAGCTTTCCCGGCGCAGCTACGGCCGGGGCATTGCCGAGCATGTGCGGGCGCTGCGGATCGAACGCGCCCGGGAGCTGCTTTCCGGCGAGAAGGAGAAAATCTCCGAGATTGCCGCGCAGTGCGGCTTTTCGGACTACAATTATTTTACCAAGGTCTTTAAGGCACACACCGGTCTTACGCCGCGGGATTACCGCAAAAATTTTTTGCGGCAGAAAGATTAGCTTTTTTTCGTTTCCCATGGCAGCGGCACGTCGCAAAGGATACGGTCAACATCTTTTTTAGTGCATACCGTAAAAAGACGCTTTTGTCCGAGTTTGGAGGAATCGCATAAAAATATCTTTTTTTCTGCGCGGGTCAGCATGACCCGCCGCAGCGAGGTTTCCTCCTCGGATGCGTCGGAGATCTCGCCGTCCAAAGAGAGTCCCTGGCTGGAAAAAAACAGAATATCCGCTGATACGGCGCGAAGAAACCGTTCGGCTGCCGGCCCGGAGAAGGCGTAATTGCTTTTGTTCAACGCGCCGCCGGTACAGTAGAGCTTTGCGTGCAGCGCTTCGGCTTCATGGAAAACGCGAAGGCTGTTGGTTATAATCTTCAGGTTACGGCGGTGAGAAATATATTTGAGAATTCTCCGGGCGGTGGAGGATGCGTCTAAAAAAATAGCGGCGCCGTCGTGGATAAGGGCAGCGGCCTTTTGCGCAAGCTGTTCCTTTGCTGCCGCATGCTCCGAATCCCGCAGGGAAAGCGGAATGACGCTGTTCTTATATTGGGCCAGAACGACTCCGCCGTAGAGCTTTTGTACACAGCCCTGTTTTTCCAGCGCTTCGATATCACGGCGGACGGAAGCCTCACTGGCGTATACCGCTTCAGCCAGCTGCCTGACGGTAGCGGTATGGTGCTGCTCCAGCAGCCGCAGGATGGCCTGCTGTCTTTCAAATTGCATATTGTTCTCCTTTTTATAAAAAGTGCGGGTATTTTTTGAGAGCGTCATATTTTATATGGCATCGGTATTTTGCAAAAGTTTGCAAAAGTTTAAAGCTCTGTATAGCGCTTTTATGCCAATCTTTCAAGTTTTCCGCCATATCTTGATTTCTTTTTGTGAAAAAACTATAATTTTTCCGTATGATAAAGAAAGAATTTCTTTACTTACTTTATCATATCTTTCCTATTCTTTCAAGAGATTTCATCATTTTGCAAAAAGGAGAAAAGTTTTATGATGCTGAAATATCAAAACAAGATTCCGGTGGCGGCCCACAGAGGAAACGCCAAATATTTTCCTGAAAACACAATGGCATCTTTTCGGGCGGCCGCGGCGCTGCGGCCGGATATGATTGAAACGGATGTCCATATGACCAAAGACGGCGCGCTCGTCCTTCTGCATGATCATATGCTGGGGCGTACTACGGACGGTACGGGGCTGATCCGTGAAAAAACACTGCGGCAGATCCGCATGCTGGATGCGGGCCGTTGGAAGGGAGCGGAGTTTGAGGGCGAGCGGGTTCCCGTGCTTGAAGAGTTTTTGGATTTTTTTAAAAATGATTCCGGAATGCTGTTTAATATTGAATTAAAGGATTATCCCGCCGATTCCGGCAGCTTTGCCTATGAAGCGGCGGAGAAAACCGTGCAAATGATGAAGGAATACGGTATTTTTGAGAGAAGCGTTATTAATTCCTGGAGCGGAGAGCTCAATGAATATCTTTGGGAAAAATACCGGGGGGATATCAGAATCCATGCTTATTCGCCCCAGGAGGTAATGGGACTGCGGCAAAAGCGTTTTGTGTATGACTATGCCTATTGCGTATGTCTGTGGGGAGCCTCGGAGGATCCGGTGGCCGATCAAAGCCGTTTTGCGCTCTGCAGAGATTACGGTGCCGAACCCTGGGTGTATTTTCCGCAGGATAGTCCCGAAATATATGATCGGGCGCTGGAGAGGGGCGCTGTGCTGTTTACCTCTAATGATCCTGCCTGGGCAATAGAGTATCTGCGCGGCAGGGGACTGCACCGTTAAAAATATTATTATAAGGAGCAAGCAGAGCATATGGCAATTGTAACGATAATAGGTGCCGGCATGATGGGCTCGGCGCTGGCTTTCCCCGCACGGGAAAATGGAAACGAGGTGCGCTTGGTAGGCACCCCCTTGGATCGGGAGATTATCGCCGCCAGCCGGAGGACCAACCGGCATCCCAAATTTGAAGCGGATTTCCCTGCGGGAGTAAAATTTTATCAAATCGAACAGATGCAGGAGGCGCTGACCGGCGCTTCGCTTCTGATCGGCGGGGTAAGCAGCTTCGGCGTAGATTGGTTCAGCGAGGCCGTGCTGCCGTTTATACCAGAAGATCTGCCGGTTTTAACCGTTACCAAAGGCCTGATGGATACGGATGACGGCCGGCTGCTGACATATCCGCAGCTTTGGGAACGGAAAATGAAGGCGAAGGGCAAAAGGCTGTGCCTGAATGCGGTGGGCGGCCCCTGCACCAGCTATGAGCTGGTTGCCCATGATCAGACGGAGGTCACCTTCTGCGGGGAGAATCTGGCTGTTTTAAGGAAAATCAGAAGGATTATGGGAACGGAATATTATCACATCAGCCTTTCCACAGACGTTACGGGAATTGAAAGCGCTGTGGCGCTGAAAAACGGCTACGCGCTGGGAATCGCCATGACGATAGGGATGAATCAGAAACGGTTCGGCTTGGATAGTCCCCTGCATTTTAATTCGCAGGCCGCTGTTTTCGGACAGAGCGTCAAGGAGATGTACAGACTGTTGCAGTATCAGGGGGCGGCGTCCTTAGATACGCTTGCCTGCGGCGCGGGAGATCTGTATGTGACGGTTTACGGCGGCAGAACGCGCCTAGCTGGTATTTTGCTTGGCCGCGGGCTTGATATTGACCGGACAAGGGAAGAGCTCAGCGGCGTTACGCTGGAATCGCTTGTAGTGGCCGAACGCGTCGCCCGCGCCGTCCGGCATCAGATTGCCGCGGGCGTGCTGCGGGCGGAGGACTTTCCACTGCTGCTGCATGTGGACGAGGTGATTTCGGGAAAAAAGGCCGCTCGAATTCCCTGGCAGGATTTTGTTTATGAGGAATAAATCGATATTTTTTTATCCAATGCATTTTACAGACAAAAAGGGATTTTTGTTATAAAATTTTTAAGAAATTAAAAAAATCATGTAAATAGGTATTGAAAAGCTGCACCGGTTATGCTATAATGAACCCGTATACAAAAATCATGGAGGTATCTGATGAAAAAAATTCTTTCGATGGCTTTGTGCCTGGCAATTGTTGCGGGAGCGCTTACCATGCTTTGCGGAATCGCGGTTTTTGCGGAAGGAAACAACTATGAAGCGCAGCAGTGGAAGCCCGTTGAAATTCAGCTTACAAGCGCAGTAGAGTATAAAAATGCGTATTTGGACGCGGAAATTGACGCCGAGTTCGTGCATAGTGACGGCACTACGATCAAATCACCGGGCTTCTGGAAAGAGGGCAATACCTGGTGTGTGCGTTTTTCTCCTACAAAAACCGGCAGCTGGACGTATACTGTTACCTGCAGTGATACCTCGAATGCGGGGCTTCACAATATTCAGGGAACAATCAATGCCGTGGCCAATACGGACGATACCATGATTGCTAAACACGGCTTTTTAAAAATATCTGAAAACAGCCGCTATATGTGCTATGACGACGGCACGCCCTTTTTCTGGCTGGGCGATACCAACTGGCAGGCGCCTAACTATATTTCAACTACCACCTGCAACTATCCTGGCTGCAATTGCGGCAGCCAGTTTGAGCATGAGGTAAACGACAGGGCTGCAAAAGGTTTTAATGTGTATCAGACGTATTTTGATACCGCCGAGAGTGACGGCGGCGGTCAGCGCGGCAAGATGGACGGCATTTGGACCAAGCAGTATACGCTGCCGAATGTTGAGGTGTTTAATAATAAAATTGACCATATGTTTGACTATCTTCTTTCCAAGGATATGGTAGTGGCGTTAGGCTTTGGTGTGCATACCAGTACGATGGCCAAGATCGGCGAAGAGGATTTTCTGCGTTTTGTCCGTTACTGTGTTGCCCGTTACGGCTGCTATTCTATCGCTTGGATCTCCGGCCAGGAAATTACCAACGATACCGAGGCCGGTGCTACAAAAGGTAAACAGGTTCAGGACGTTTATATGGCCGGCTCCGCTTTGATCAGTGAGTTGGATGGTTACGATCATCCCAACGGCGCGCATATGTACCCGATGACGTCTGCCGATAAGCGCGCTCAGAAGCTGGATTCTGCCGATTGGCATGAATGGTGGACACTGCAGGCGGGCCACGGCAAGGCGATTAAACCCAAGAGCTTTTATCAAAGCTATTATATAAACGGGTCCGGTACAATTAAGCCGGTTATTGAAACCGAGGCCAACTATGAGGATATTAACTGCGGCGGCTTTACCGGCTATGATGCCAACCGCTACAGCGCCTGGAATGCGGTGCTTAACGGAAGTGTAGGCTTTACCTACGGTGTTACCGGTATTTGGGCAAACTGCTATTCTACAGAAAAGAATACCGGTTGGTATGGAGAGGCAAGCTCTTACAGCTATGAGCCGTGGTATATCGGCCTCAGCAAACCGGGTTCGTATGAAGTCAGTTATATGAAAAAGTTCTTTGAAACTTTTGCCTGGCAGGATCTGGTTCCTCGGTTCTATAATACGGATTATGCTGATTTTGCAAAGGACGATAATAAATCTATTGCTTCTAATAACGGAAATACTACTGTGGTGGCTTATTTCTTTAACACCGATCAAACCACCGGCGTCATCAATAAACTGGATCAAACCAAGACGTATCATGCCATGTGGTTTAATCCGCTGACGGGTAAGTTTATAGAGATTGCAGATAATATCACGCCCGGAGTAAACGGTACGTATATCGTACCGACAAAACCCAGCACGCAGGATTGGGCGCTTTTAGTCACCTGTGACGAGTTGAAGGCATATGAAACCGAGGAACCTTATAAGGATCTTTATGCCGAGGACAGTACGAATACTCTCACGGGAAATATTATTACTCCTGCCAAGGTGACTGCAATCGGCGGAATTCTGTATCTGAATGGAAAAATGATTGACGTTACCGATCACCTTTATGATAATAAGGGCATTACTGTGTGGGAACCCACAGCCAACCGTTCTACCCAGACGATTCTTTATGACTTGGGTGCGGCATATTCACTTTCTCACATTGCCATTGTGCCCACTACCGGTACAGTGCTTCCTGCGTTCCGTATTGAAGGCTCAAATGACGGCGTTACCTGGAAGATCATCAGCAATACTGCGTTGCGTGATGCGAAAATGTCTGACGATGGTACGTATATAAGTGAAAAACTGGCCGGAGATTTCCGCTATGTGAAGATCCTTTTGCTTAACGCCGAGGATATTCCTGAACAGGAGGCCAAGAATGCCCCGTATAAGGTGTTCTATAATTCCTATACCGACAGCTATTATTCCAAGACTTCTATTGCTGAAATCTCCGTATTCGGCACCGGTATCGCCGAGGATGTAAAGACCTCGGATATAGGGAATAAGTTAGATTCTACGCCTGCGCCCACAACGGATGGAAATGCCGGGGGCAGCGATACTGCGGCGGGGCTTTCCGGCGGTACGGCTGCTGCCATTATAGCAGGAGCGGCCGTAGCCGGCATTGTAATAGGCGTTGTGGTGGCCGTAGTCATGAAAAAGAAAAAGAGTGAGTAATTAAAGTTTTGCTGAAGAGAATGCTGCGTCAGCCCCTGCCGGTTTGGCAGGGGCGGCAGTTTTTTAGCTTGTATGGCGGGAGAGTTGGGGTATTTTTATACTGAGAGAAGGGACAGAAAGAGCATTCCTTTTTCAGTTGTCTCAAAGGAGGCTTTATGTCATATCAAAAAGAACAGGATCAGATTCTTGCGGCGCTTTCCGGAACGCCCAGGCTTTTGCTGCACAGCTGCTGCGGCCCATGCAGCAGTTATTGCCTGGAAGTTTTGTCGGCGTACTTTTTTGTTACGGTGCTTTGGTATAATCCGAATATTGCTCCCCGGGAGGAATATTTTTTAAGGCTGGAGCACCAGAAAAAGCTAATTGAAAATTTGAATACCGTGCATCCGGTTACTTTGATGACGGCTGATTATGCGCCGGAGGAGTATTATGCTGCTGTAAAAGGGCTGGAACGGGAGCCCGAGGGCGGCGCGCGGTGTACAGTCTGCTTTGCGCAGCGGCTGGAGCTGACTGCCCGTACGGCAAAAGAAAAAGGTTTTGATTTTTTTACGACGACGCTTACGGTTTCACCCCACAAAAATGCGGATGTGATCAATGCTATCGGTCAGGAAATGGCAAAGAGATATCAGGTAGCCTTTTTGCCTTCTGATTTTAAAAAAAAGAACGGCTATCAGCGGTCGATTGCGCTTTCACGGCAGTATTCTCTGTACCGGCAGAATTACTGCGGATGTAAGTTTTCGCAAAGGCAGATTTAATATGTTACATATTTATTACGAAAAACTTACAGAATGTATTGACTTTTCGTTTTCCTTTTGTTATACTATTATTAAACAATCCAAGTAAAAAGAGGGGATACGCTTTGATAAAGCATTACTTTACAGGCATTGTGCTTGCCGTAACCGTGTTTTGCGCACTGGGAATCCAAGCCGGAGCGCAAGCAGATCTGGATACGGGCATTGTTACAGTAGAGGAGACGCTGCCTGTGGAAGCAACGGCACAGCCGGAGCCTGCGGTGACGTATCCGGAGCTGGAATTGAATGATAATGGGTTTGAAGTTGTAAATCTGCAGTGCCGGTTGAGAGATCTGGGGTATTATACTTATAAGGTAACCGGATATTTCGGTTCGCTTACGGAATATGCGGTGAGACTTTTTCAAAAATATAACGATATTGAGGTAACCGGCTTTGTTGGCAATGCGACCAATAATGTTTTGTATGCCAATGAGGCTAAAAGGATGCCGATAGAGGGAATTGATGCTAATGCTGACCGTTTGGGCAATACGCCTTCGCCTACGCCCAAGGCTACGGCTGCGCCTACAAAAAAGCCTTCCAGTAATGATAACAGTGTGCCGGTGGTAAACAGCAATGGAAAGGTTTCTACCGGAACCTATATGGAATGGTCTCAGGTTACAAATATCTTTAAAAAAGGTACTACGGCTACGGTATATGATTTTGATACCGGTATTTCCTGGACGGTAAAGCGTACCGGCGGCAGCAAGCATGCGGATGTAGAGCCGGTGAGTGCCGCGGATACGGCAAAGTATAAGCAGGCTTTGGGAAAATATTATCAGAATTGGAAACGCCATGCCTGTATTGTTGTCGTAAACGGCTATCGTCTTGCGGCATCTTATCATGGGTATCCCCATGGATATGATGCGATTTCCGGCAATAATCTGACGGGACATTATTGTATTCATTTTAAAAACAGCCGTACGCATTGCTCGAATAAAGTGGATCCTGACCATCAGGCCTGTGTAAGAAAGGCAGCCGGTTTATAAGTGAAGCGATTGGGAAAAAAACAGCTTTTTCGGAGGCTCCAGCACCACTGTGCTTTTGCGGAGATTTTATGAAAGATCCATGTGTTGCGGTACTTTTGGCTGCATATAACGGGGAAAAATATATCGGGCAGCAGATCGAATCCGTGTTGACCCAAAACTATCAGAACATCCGTTTGATTATCAGCGATGATTTTTCCTCTGACGGTACGGCTGAATGCATCAGAGAATACGCGCTAAAGGATGAACGTATCACCCTGCTTCAGGGGGAGAAACGGATGGGAAGCGCGCAGGCAAATTTTATGTTTTTATTAAAAAATGCCGAAGCTGATTATTATATGTTTTGTGATCAGGACGATTTCTGGTTTCCGGAAAAAGTGGAAGCAGAACTGAAGAAGATGCTGGAACTGGAGAAGCCGGGATTGCCTGTTCTGGTACACAGTGATCTTTCGGTTGCTAACGCTGATTTAACCTTGAGGGCGAAATCGTTTTTTCAATATCAGGGACTTGCCAAAGAACAATCTCTGGCTGCGGAGCTGATCCAGAATAATGTGACTGGCTGCACGGTCATGCTGAATCCGGCGCTGCGGACTTTGGCGCTGAAAAACAGCGATACCGCCGGTATGGTTATGCACGACTGGTTTTTAGCCATTTTGGCTTCCGCTACAGGCGTTATCGGTTTTGTAGATCGTCCGCTGATGCTTTACCGGCAGCATGAAAATAATCAGGTAGGGGCTAAGAATACCGGAAGCGTTCGGTACCTTGTACAAAAGGCGGCCGATAGGAAGGGAGTTCGAAAAAGCCTGCGGCAGACCTTTGCACAGAGCGCGCAGATTGCAGCGCTGTATCAAAAGGAGCTGGGAGCAGCTTATTCAATGCTTCGGGAATACGGAGAGAATGCCCGGTGCGGCAAGTGGAAGAAAATACAGACTTGCCGGCGTTACGGAATTTGGAAAAATACATTGCCCCGCCGGATTGGTCAGCTGCTGTTTTTGTAAAATAATTTTAGCGCTGTATTGCAGCGCTTTTTTAAGGAATACGTCCGCTGCTTTTGTGCGCTGCGGACGTATTTTTATTGTATAAAGAAAACCGCCGTGCTGATGGTACCCAAAAGCTTTAGCTATGTGCAGAAAGAATATCCGAGCGAAGCGAGGAGCCCAATCATAAAAGCGGCAGAAAAAAGACACATACGACAGAAGCACAATAGAACGCCCTACCGCTAATTAAATAGCAGTAGGGCACACTACAAAAGGAAAACCAAAGAGCCTGCTCGGCGGGTAATAGGCCCTAAGAGGGCCTGTGCAAACCATCGGCATGGCCGGCGATTATGATTATTTTATTTTTTCGATCAGAATGACCCAGTCTTTTTTATCCGGCTTTTGCTCTAAATGATAACTGCGGTGTACATCAGGTACGAATTTGTGTTTTTCCAGATATTCGTTAGTACGCGGGTTAAACCATTGATAAGTGTATTCAGCCGCATCTAAATTGTTCAGCATACCGGTGGCATAATTCTGGTTAAAGAAATAGATTACCTCGGTATTGCGCTCGTCGGTAGCGATGCAATAGAAATTTTCACCGTCCGCCTTAAAATAGGAGGGGGAATCAAACCGGGGAATCAGCCGCCACCATTTCAGCTTTTGGAAAAATTCCCGCATATAATTAACCTGATAAGCGGTCTCAAAGTTTACGCTCTTGCTCCAGGGCAGCTGCTTATCCTCGGGAGTAATGGTTTCCGCGCCGTCGTTGCTTTCTTTATCGATATCATACCGGCTTTTATACAGCCAGATATCGATAGCGCCGTATCCGTAGCCGTACAGCCCGTTCAGGTAAGCGAACCAGCCCTCGGCGCGGGCGCCGAAATGCTTGGTCCAAAGATGATCATAGCGGGATTCATAGAGGATGCAGACCTTCCCCTGCCCGTTCATCAGCGCGTCCTTGGCAAATTCAAAATTCATGGGATTGGCCAGCCAGTGGCTCCATTGATAGCCGTACCAGCTGTGGCCTTCTACTCCGCGGAAAGAGGAGGTGGAGGCACAGGTGCCGTCACCGCCGGGGCCGGAATGAATGGAGCAGTATTCCATATGTGCGGTCAGCGGGTGCTTATAGGCGTCGTTTTTATGCAGGCCTTTGGCAATAATCTTAAAGGGATTATCCTCTTTGGTAAAGCGCTTCTGATCGCCGCGGGTAAAGTAGAAATCGTTGTCTACCTCCTGACCGAGCGTCCACAATACGGGATAGGCCGAATACCGGGCCGCCCAGTATCGTGCAAGCCTTTCCAGATAAGCGGTATCGTCATAGCGCTCAAAGTTCACCAGCTCATGGGGGAATACCAGCTGTGCGTTTGCATGTACAAGACCCTTTTCGGCAATATAGGCAAAACGCCGGTCAAGATCCTGAAAGCCCTTGATGTCCGTCTCGTCTACGCCGCTGCCGATTTTATATTTTGCGCCGATCGGTTCGGATTGATACACGGTAAAGCCCTGCTCCGTGCGTTTATCTACAATATATTTAAAGTGGGAATCGGTTTTGATATCGCCGGCAAATTCGCCTGCCTCGTCAAATTCCTCTACGGCAAAATTCCAGTGGGTATCGCCTAAATAGAAAAAGGGTGTACCGTCGTCATACACAAAATAGCGTACGTTGGGAATTGCCTTGATAAAGCCGTGCTTATAAATTTCCAGCGTGCCGCTGTACTTTTCACATTCAATGGTGCCGGTGCCCATGAAACCTTTGTTTTCCGGATCGTCACATTCCGCTTTATATTCCCAGATGCCGGCGGAGGGAAGTGCAAAGCGGACGCGCCATGTGCTACCACCATCCCAGAAGGCGGGAATACGCAGGGTTTTTCTGCCGCTGGTAAAGCAGACGTCTAAGGAAACGTCTTCAAAAGGATTTTCATACGTCTTGGTGCTTGTGAACGTCAATTCGTTGGCAAGCCAGGTCTGTACTTTCATTTTAACACCTCAAATTCAGGCCGTTTGGCCGTTATCAACTCATTCTATCATATACCGGAGCCAATGACAATACTTAAACAATACTTTTTTAAAATATTTTTATTTACAGTGAAAGCCGGATGGATTTTATACTTGCTTTCTGGGAATGGATTTGGTATAATTTAGTTGTTGCCTGCTGTGCAACAAAACTAAAAAGAGGAATTTATAAAATGAAAGTCAATTTAAAAAGAGTGAACGGCGTGCTCAAGGTGGAAATCGACGGACAGATCCTTGAGCCGCTTTCCTTTAAGTCGTTCCGGCCTACGGCAAAAAATATTTCGGATTTTGCTTCTGCGGGGGTAAAGCTTTTCAGCATTTTAAGCAGCGGTCTTACCAGTATGCTGCAGGTGCCCTATTCCCTGTACGGCGAAAGCTGGATCGGTCCTCATCAGTTCGATTTTTCGGTTATTGATAAACAGATTGAGCTTTTCAGGCAAAACGCCCCCGGCTGTTATTTTGCGCTGATGGTGCAGCTGGATACGCGCCCGTGGTGGCTAGAAGCGCATCCTGAATGCGCCAATACCTTTACGCATCTTTCCCAAACGGCCGCAAACATGCAGTGGCGGCAGGAGGCTGCGGAATATCTGCAGGCGGTGCTGACCCATGTGGAGGAAAAATACGGCGATATCTTCTATGGCTATTTTATGCTCTGCGGCTTTACCACCGAGTGGTTCAGTCATTTTGACGAAGAAGCGCCCAGCGCGTTAAAGGAAGAAGCTTTTAAAGGATATATGGGCGACCGCGGCGCGGAGATACCTTCTAAAGAGGAGCTGGATGGTGCGGCGGGCAGGGCGTTTGCCGCGGAAAGCTGCCGGCAGAATGTAACGGATTACCGGCGCTTTCATGCGGAACTGATTGCGGAGAGCGTACTGTATTTTGCCGCCCGGGCACAGGAAATTTTGCAGCACAAAAAGCTTCTGGGCGTATATTACGGCTATCTTTTGGAGCTGGACGGTCCGCGGCTGTGGAACGACGGGCACCTGGCGTATGAAAAGGTGTTCACCAGCCCGGATATTGATATGATTTCCTCGCCCTCCTCCTACGATTACCGCAAAACAGATTCCACCAGTGCTTTTATGGTGGCCTATGATACGCTGAATCTGCATGATAAGCTCTATTATCTGGAGTTTGACCATATTACGCATTTAGCCCCGCCGGAGGTGGACGGCATCCTGATTCCCGGAGGCGACAGCAAGTATAAAAATCAGACGGAAACGCTGGATGTGATGCAGCGCGATTTTATGCTTTGCGTCGCCAAGGGCGCCGCACTGTGGTGGTTTGATATGTTTGAGGGCTGGTTTTATTCCAAGGAGATGATGGACAGCATCGGCGGGATGATAAAGATCGCACAAAAGTATGCCGCGCAGCCGCAGAAGAGCGTCAGCGAGGTATTGGTCATTGCTTCTGGTGAGGCGCTTTACGGTGTAAACAAGAACAGCGGGCTGAATACGCTGTGCCTGGGGCGTCAGCGTGAGGGTCTTGCCCGGATGGGCGCGCCGTATGATTTGTATTCAATGTGCGATTTGGAAGCGATTGACCTTGCGCCGTATAAGCTGGTTATCTTTCTGGATGCCTTTGCCTTAACGGCGTCCCAGCGGCAGTATATTCACGAAAAAGTAAAGACCGGTGGCAGAACCGTGCTTTGGATTTATGCGCCGGATTATCTTACCGGCGGTCTGCCTGCGCTGCAGAGCCTGACGGATATCAATATTGTGCAGTTTATCGGCGAAGAGGATACGGTAAATACGCATTTTGGTGTTTTGAAATACGATGAGCTGCCGGAGCCTCGCTTTTTTATTGAGGACCATGACGCCTTGCCTCTGGGAATTTATGAGAATACCGAAAAAGTGGCGCTGGGCATAAAAAAATTCGGCTCCTATACCAGCTGCTACAGCGCGGTGGGGAATCTTTCCGGCAGCGTGCTGCGGCATATTGCCCAAGAGGCGGGCGTCCATATCTATGCGCATAAAGAAGAGCCGGTCTATGTGAACAGCCTGTTTTCGGGAATTTATTCCCTGACGGATACCGAGCTTACGGTAAAAGAGGACGGTTTATATGAGGATGTGTTTACCGGCATGGTATATGAGGCAAAGAAGAAAACGCTTTGCCTGCCCTATAGGGGCGCCGCGTCCCGGCTGCTGGTGAAAAAAGGAGAAATTTTATGAAAATTACCTGGCTGGGGCAGGCGGGTTTGCTGTTTGAAACCGGCGGACTTACCATCGTTATAGACCCTTACCTCTCCAACAGCTGCCAAAGGCTGAACCCGGATTCCTTCCGCCGCGTGCCGGTAGACGAGCGTTTTTTAAAGCTGAAGCCGGATGTGATCATCTGTACCCATAACCACCAGGACCATTACGATGAGGAAACTTTGCGGCATTACCTTACGGGTGAAAAAGCGGTTACCTGTCTGGTGGCGCCCTCGTGTTTTGCACCGATCCGAAAATACGGTACGAAGCACAATTATATTTGGTTTGCGCCGCATACGAGGTGGAGCGAAGGCGGCGTGCGTTTTTATGCGGTGTGCGCCGTCCATTCCGACCCCGAGGCCATCGGCGTCATTCTGGAGGCCGAGGGCAAGCGGTATTATATTACGGGCGACACGCTCTATAATACCGATATCTTTGCGGATATTCCGAAAAATTTAGAGGCGGTGTTCCTGCCGGTAAACGGCGTGGGCAACAATATGAATATGACAGACGCCCTGGATTTTGCCGAACAGACCGGTGCGAGAAAGGCGGTTCCCCTGCACCGGGGGATGCTGGATGATTTGGATTTTGCTTCCTTTACCGCGCCCAACGCGGTGATTCCTGAAATTTATAAGGAGATACGGCTATGAAGGTTACCGATATCAAGATATTTAACGTGGATTGCTTCCGTACCAACTGGGTGTTTGTAAAGGTGTATACCGACGAAGGTATTAACGGTGTGGGCGAGGCCACGCTGGAATACAAGGAAAAAGCTTTAGCCGGCGCGGTGGAGCATATTAAGGAATATCTGGTGGGGAAAAATCCCCTGACCATTGAAAAGCACTGGCATGATATCTATCGTGACGCGTACTGGCGCGGCGGCCCGGTGCTGATGTCCGCGCTTTCGGCGGTGGAGATGGCTCTTTGGGATATTTTGGGTAAAACCCTGGGCGTGCCAGTGTATCAGCTGTTGGGCGGCAAGGTCAACGATAAAGTTCGGATTTATGTCAACGGCTGGTTTTCCGGCGCAAGGGAGCCGGAGGAATTCGGCCAAAAAGCGGCCGAGGCGGTTAAACGCGGGGTAACGGCCATGAAATGGGATCCCTTTGGCAAAAGCTATATGAACATCTCCTCGGCTGATTTAGATAGAGCACTGAAATGCGTGGCGGCCGTGCGCGAAGCCGTAGGCGACGGCGTGGACCTTTTAATTGAAGGGCACGGGCGGTTTAATATCCCCACGGGCATAAAAATTGCTAAGGAATTGGCGCCCTTTAAGCCGATGTTCTTTGAAGAGCCTGTTCCGCCGGACAGCCTGGAGGCACTAAAGGCCGTGCATGATCAGTCGCCGGTAGCCATCTCTGCGGGCGAGCGGCTGTATACCCGCTGGGATTACCGCCGCTTCTTTGACAGCATGCCCGCCGACTATATTCAGCCGGATATCTCCCATGCCGGCGGCATTATGGAACTGAAAAAGATTGCCGCCGAGGCGGAGTGCCGGTATCTTCCGTTTGCGCCGCATAACCCCTCGGGGCCGGTGGCCAACGCGGCTACGCTGCAGCTGGCGGCCAATTGTCCGAATTTCTGTATTTTGGAAATTATGTACAGCGACGTTGCCTGGCGTAAGGAGGTTACAAACGAAGCGCTGCGCTATGAGGATGGGTTTATGTTTATTTCCGATAAACCGGGTCTGGGCATTGAAATCAATGAGGAGGAATGCCTGAAGCATCCGTATCAGCCGCATACCCTGCGGCATTATACCGGCGCGCTTACCGATATCCGCCCGGCAAAGAGTGAGTTTTATTTTTAAAGGAGAAGAAAAATGAAAAAATCGGTTTTTGTAACGGGCGCTACCAACGGTACGGGTTATGCCATCGCCAGCCGTTTTGCAAAAGAGGGGTATGACGTGTTTGTTGGCTCCCGCAGTGAGGAAAATGCCGCGGAGGCGGCCAAAAAATTGGCGGTGGAATATGGCGTTTATACTAGGGGCTATGGAATGAAAATCTACGATGAAGCAGACGTCATCCGTATTTTTGAGGATATCCGCTCTCAGGGGTATCTTGTGGACTGCCTGGTGCTGAACGCTGCTAATTTAGGCATTGCGCAGGATACGCTTACGGTGGATATGGAGGATTTTATGCAGGTGATTCATACCAATATCGGCTGGAATTTTATGCTGGCACGGCAGGCGGCGCTGCAGATGAAGGAAAAGGGCGGCGGCTCTATTGTGTTCATTAATTCCAACACGGCCTACCGGGCCATTCCTTCCCGGGCGGCCTACAGCTGCTCCAAGGGCGGGGTGCTGAGCTTAAGCCGGGCGCTGGCGGTTGACCTTGGCAAGTATAACATTCGCTGCAACTGCGTACTGCCGGGCATGATTAAAACCGAGCGCTGGCATACGAATTATAACGACTGCAAAAATGCGCTTTCCAACTATACGCCGCTTCGGGATATTGCGGAGTTTGAAGATATTGCAAACGCCGCATGGTATTTCGGCAGCGGGGAATCCCGCAATACTACCGGAGCCGAACTGGTGGTGGACGGGGGCAATATGGCCCAGCTGACGCCGGAGCTGTACGAGCGGGAAGAATAAACAAAAACGGCTGGCAGGGCAGCTTTTATAAAGAACAGCGCATGATAGCAGCATGGATGATGAAAAGAAATCCGAAGAGACTGAGTAGCGTTGAAAGAAAAATGGTTTGTTTTCAGCTCATGAAGGGATTGCTTGCTTTGCAGCGAGCCGGAGAGTGGCAGCTTGGAGCATATCAAGCCTCTGCTTAAGGCGGAAGATGTCAAAATACAGGCTTTGACGGAGGGAGAGAAAGAGGGAAAATGAAAGGATGCGGTAAAATCCCTCTCCCTTCATTTTGCTTTTCATTCGCCAGCTCCCGCCCAAAAAGGGAGCTGTTTTTTTATTCTTA
>CAJMLN010000019.1 GCA_905214315.1 uncultured bacterium
AAAGAGATGGCTCAAAGGATAAAAATGCGAAGAAATCGGGGGTTATCCACGAATAGTTTTCTGTCCTGCTGTCTGTGACACCGGGAACTTATCCAAAAATAGAAAATGCGTCTCAAAGGCTTTCATTGGAAACTCTCATTACAATAGCAGAAAATTTAGATGTTTCTTTGCCTAATGCGGCTTCAAAGAATGATCCGAATCCGTGCGCCGCAATACAGGCGGCCATGCAGAAACACAGCAGAGGCTCCTTATTGTGTACGGCTTGGAGATTAAGAATGGTTGTTGACACTGCTGAAAAAAAGCAAAGCATATGCCTATTTTTGAAAAATTAAAAAGTTTTATAAATTGTATTTTAAAATCCTATTCGGATATTTACGTTATTTTAATAAATCCTATTCGGACATAAAATATATCTATAATGGATACCGAGGTGTTTTATGAAGATAGATTATGCTGCAATAGGAAAACGGATTCGTGAAATTCGGAAGAGCAGGCAATGGTCTCAGGCAGCTTTGGCGGAGCGATCTGGTGTAGAACCTTCAAATATTTCCCATATTGAGCGTGCTGCCACAAAACTGAGTTTGCCTACTCTGGTGAGTATCGCAAATGCGTTAGAGGTGTCTTTGGATGAAATTGCGTTTGGAAGCCTGAAAAAGAACCGGCATATTTACGCGCAGCAGATTAATGCACTGCTGGCTGACTGTACTGCGGAGGAAATAGATGCGATTACCGAGCTGTTGTGCTGCGCTAAGCGTGCCCTGCGCGCGGTACAAAAAAAGAAAGAATAAAAATATCCCGCTGTAGCGGGATATTTTTTATATTGCACTATGCACGGTAAGCGCCCTGGTTTAGCTTTGCTAGCAGCTGTGTAAACGGCAGAATCAGAAAACCTACAACGAAATTTGAAGCTGCGTGAAGGGCGTCCCAGGGAAGCCCCGCGGCAATCCAAGCGATCATCTGCTGAAAATTTAAACCGAATAAAAGCGCCTGCGCAGGAGCATAGAGCGTACCAAAGGCTAACCCGTGCAGTGCGCATACGGTTGGATATAAAAGAAACGCCGTTTTTTTGGACAGCTTTTTAGGCAACAGCATCGTTACGGCCCAGAGGATGGTCCAAATATACAGGTAAGGGATCCACCAAAGGGAAAAGCCGGCGGCAAGGCCATTTAAAAAGATGTAAACATACAGCGGGATCAGTGCTTTTCTGCGATACACCAGGGTATAGGTCATGGTCAACATTCCGAGCAGGTGAATGTTGGGCAGTGCCTCCATGATGATCTTACTACAGAACATCAAAGCGCCTAACATGCTGAAAACTGCCAGCTCCCTTGCAGTAAGAGGCTCGCCTTTTTTATCCTTTGGTGTAGACGAGCTCATAGTGCTCCCCGCCGGTAATGCTTGTCCCATCGACGCCGGTATTCATATACGCGCCGTCCTGATAAAAGGCCCAGTAGGCTTTATCGGTATCATAGTCAGCCTTTATACCGTTCACGACTTTTACGTACAACCCGAATTCACTTTCTTCTCCGGCAATCAGGTTCTGCTCCAGCAACGCGTCGCCCAGTGTTTCGGCGTCGGTGTGCAGCGTTACGGTAATTGCTTTTTCCTCTGTCTTTATTGCTATTTTTACAGTTTTGCTTCCCTGACCCAATTCTATATCCTGGGTATAGGTGGCTGTTTCCCATAGTGCGGGAAGCTGAGATTCTTGATCTTGCACTTCAACTGTGGTTGTGGGAGAGGCAGCAGGTTCTTCTGGCGTTTGCGCAGCAGGTGTACAAGCTGCGCAGCAGAGCGATAAACAGATACATAAAAATGCAAGCAGGAGTTGTTTGGTCAATTTTTTCATTCAAAAAAACCTCTTTTCGTAATTTTTTACACGAAAAGCAGCAAAAACACCCTTCTTTAAAAGAGCACAGCATAAAAAAGATACCCTGCCGTATCTTGATATTACGCACCCTTCTTTTGCCCAAGGGCCTTTTTGCGTAACACAGAACGATAAGCATTCCGACTTGTGAATTTAAAAATTCAGTTACGGTAATGGCCGTTGCCGCGGACTTGCACCGCTGTTTCCTTATCCCCAAACAGATTTTCCGTCCGGCAACGAGAAGAAGAGATCTTCCCGATGAACTGTGTGTATTCTTTTTGTGTTGTTTCAGTATAGCAAAATCCTGACTTTTTGTCAATCTTTGTGCCGATAAAGGGCTGTTTTTGAAAAATTGAAATGAAAAAAGCATCCGTATTTTTACGGATGCTTTTGTAGGAAATTAGTCGTTATACAGTGCCTGAAGCTTTTCCAGATGCGCTCTCTTGGCCTTGGCTGTTTCCGCCGCCTTGTTAAAGAGCTCCTCGGCGCGCTCCGGGAAGGAACGGGTAAGGGAGGAATAACGGGCTTCGTTCATAATGAACTCTCTGTAATCGGTCGTAGGCGCTTTGGAATCGATGGTAAAGGGCTTTTCTGCCGCGGGATTGAACCGGAACATGTTCCAGTAGCCGCAGTCAACCGCCTTTTTCATCTCATCCTGGCAGTGAACCATACCGCCCTTAATGCTGTGCATTTCGCAGGGAGCGTAGCCGATGATCAGGGACGGTCCCGGATAGGCTTCTGCCTCCTGAATTGCTTTTAAGGTCTGGTTCATATCTGCGCCCATGGCGATCTGTGCAACGTAAATATAGCCGTAGGACATGGCGATCTCCGCCAGGCTCTTTTTGGCAACGGTTTTACCGGCCGCTGCAAACTGGGCAACCTGGCCGATCTGCGAAGCCTTGGAAGCCTGGCCGCCGGTGTTGGAGTAAACCTCGGTATCAAATACCATGATGTTTACATCCTCACCCGAGGCAAGCACATGATCCACACCGCCGAAGCCGATATCATAGGCCCAGCCGTCGCCGCCGAAAATCCAGATGGATTTTTTGGAAAGATACTCCTTATTTTCAAGAATGGAAGCGCAGTGCTCGCAGCTGCCGGCAACCTTCTCAAGCTCGGCAACCAGTGCTTCCGTTGCAAGGCCGTTGGTCTTGCCGTCGTTTACGGTTTCCAGGTATTTCTCCGCTGCGGCTTTCAGCTCCGCCGGGGCTTCTTCTTTTTCAAGAATTTCCTTTACCTGGTCAATCAGGCGGTTGCGGATGGCTTTCTGGCCCAGGTACATGCCGTAGCCGTGCTCGGCGTTGTCCTCAAACAGCGAGTTTGCCCAGGCCGGACCGCGGCCCGCCTTGTTTACGGTATACGGGCTGGTAGCCGCCGGACCACCCCAGATGGAGGAGCATCCCGTGGCGTTGGAAATATACATTCTGTCGCCGAAGAGCTGGGTAATCAAACGCGCATAGGCGGTTTCCGCACAGCCCGCGCAGGAGCCGGAGAACTCTAAAAGGGGCTGTTTGAACTGGCTGGCGATCAGGTTCATATTGGCAGTGGTTTCAGGTTTTTCGGTAACAACATCCACACAGTAATCAAATACCTGCTGCATATCGTCCTCCGCCTCGCGCGGAACCATCTTTAAGGAATCGGTGGGGCAGACGCCTACGCAAACGCCGCAGCCCATGCAGTCCATGGGAGAAACAGCCAGCGTATAGGTGTATACCTTACCTACGGGTCTTTTGCCTTTTTTCAGATTTTCAGGCGCATCGGCAAGCTCTTTTTCGTCCAGTGCAAAGGGACGGATCGTTGCATGGGGGCAAACGAAGGAGCAGCGGTTGCACTGGGCGCAGGTTTCATTGTTCCATTCGGGAACCATAACGGCTACACCGCGTTTTTCGTAGGCGGAAGCGCCCTGCTCAAAGGTACCGTCCACGTGATCCATAAAGGCAGAAACGGGAAGCATGTCGCCGTTCATCTTTCCTACAGGCTTCATGATGCCGTCAACCATTTTGATCAGCTTTGCGCGTCCTTTTTCGGTGGGAGCCTCGGCAACGTCCTTTGCATCAGCCCAAGCGGCGGGAACGTCAATCTTTACAAACGCGGTGGCGCCGGCGTCGATAGCCTTGTGGTTCATATCCACAACATCCTGGCCTTTTTTCATATAGGACTTGGTTGCCGCATCCTTCATGTGCTGAATGGCCTCTTCCTGGGGCATAACCTTTGCCAGGGCAAAGAAAGCCGACTGAAGAATCGTGTTGGTACGCTTTCCCATGCCGATTTGTGCGGCAAGGTCGATTGCGTTTACCGTATAAAGCTGAATATTGTTTTGTGCAATGTATCTCTTGGCTTCGCCGCTGAGCTTCTCTTCCAGCTCCTTGGCGTCCCACTGACAGTTAATCAGGAACACACCGCCGGGTTTTACGTCGTTGACCATGCGATAGCCTTTTTCCACATAGGAGGGGTTATGACAGGCAACAAAGTCAGCCTTGTTGATATAGTAAGGGCTCTTGATAGGCTTATCACCAAAACGCAGGTGCGAGATCGTGATGCCGCCGGTCTTTTTGGAGTCGTACTGGAAATATGCCTGCACGTTTTTGTTGGTGTAGTCGCCGATGATTTTGATGGAGTTTTTGTTTGCGCCAACGGTACCGTCGCCGCCCAGCCCCCAGAACTTGCACTCAATGGTGCCCTCTGCTGCGGTGTTGGGCGCGGGCTTCTCTTCCAAAGAAAGGTGCGTAACGTCGTCGTTAATGCCGATGGTGAACTGTGCCTTGGGCTTGTCCTTGGCAAGCTCATCATAGACGGCAAAGATGCTGGAAGGAGGCGTATCCTTGGAGCCAAGGCCGTAGCGGCCGCCGATTACCTGTGCGGAAACACCCTTGGAGGCAAGCGCAGTAACAACGTCCATATACAGCGGCTCACCCAGTGAACCGGGCTCTTTGGTTCTGTCAAGCACGGCGATCTTTTTGGCCGTTGCAGGGATGGCTTCTACTAATTTTTCAGCCGAGAAGGGACGGTACAGGCGAACCTTTACCAAGCCGACTTTTTCGCCCTTGGCCAAAAGATAATCGATAACCTCTTCGGCAACGTCGCAGATGGAGCCCATGGCAACGATAATTTTTTCCGCGTCGGGCGCGCCGTAATAGTTGAACAGCTTATAGTCGGTGCCCAGCTTTTCGTTTACTTTATTCATGTATTTTTCAACGATGGCCGGGACCGCCTCGTAGTATTCATTGCAGGCTTCGCGGTGCTGGAAGAAGATATCTCCGTTTTCATGGCTGCCGCGCATTACCGGGTGCTCCGGGTTCAGCGCGCGCTTGCGGAACGCGGCAACGGCGTCCATATTGCACATTTCTTTTAAATCTTCGTAATCCCAAACGGCAACTTTTTGAATTTCGTGGGAGGTTCTGAAGCCATCAAAGAAATTCAGGAAGGGAACGCGGCTTTCGATAGCGGCAAGATGCGCTACCGGCGCAAGATCCATAACCTCCTGGGGATTGGTTTCGGCCATCATGGCAAAGCCTGTCTGCCGGCAGGCGTAAACGTCGGAATGATCGCCGAAGATGTTCAGCGCATGGGACGCTACGCAGCGGGCCGAAACGTGAAATACGCAGGGAAGCAGCTCGCCCGCAATTTTATACATGTTGGGGATCATCAGCAGCAGACCCTGAGAAGCCGTATATGTGGTGGTAAGCGCACCGGCGGCAAGAGAGCCGTGCACCGTACCGGAAGCGCCCGCCTCCGACTGCATTTCCGCAACCTTAACGGTGGTACCGAAGATGTTCTTCTGGCCGGCCGCCGCCCATTGGTCAACATAATCCGCCATGGGGCTGGAAGGGGTGATCGGATAAATTCCCGCAACCTCGGTAAATGCGTAGCTTACATAAGCAGCCGCGTTGTTACCGTCCATGGTCTTAAACTTTCTAGCCATATCCTAAGTCCTCCTAAAAATATTTTATACGGCAAAGCCGTATGTTTGAAGCATTGTAAAAAGGTAAAATTTTTATCCTTGTATATGATACTACTTTTGGACGATTTCGTAAACCGAATTTGCGTATTTTTCCGAGGAATTTTATTGAAAATAAGAAAAGTATTTTTTCATACGGACCGATAAAGATATTAACGAATTCGGGGGTTGACGAAATTTTTCTGTGATTTTCGATTTTAAAGATGCCGATGTGTTTTTTTACGTTGCCGCGGCTTTCTGCGGTAGCATCAAGCGAAAGCACAAAAAAACACCCGCCATAAAGCGGGTGGTAAAAGTTATTGTATTGCTTTTTTCTTCTTTTGAGCAATGTAGAGGAGAGCGGCCGCGCCCAGCACGATAGCTGAAGCGATGCCGGTCAGAATGGTGTCGCCGTCGTTTTTTGCACCGTCGCCGCTGTCGGGCAGGACATATACCGCTTCGATTTTGGCAAAGGACGAATTTACTTTAGCGCTGCTGATAGAATCGGCTGTAAAGCCGCTGACGGTAAGCTTTCCGTCCTTTTTAGCGGAGGTAAACATCAGCACCATAAAGTAATCTTCAGCGGTTAACGTATTGCCTAGGTCGTTAACCACGGAATCCTGAAGTCCTTCAATGGTAATCACCTTGGATTCGCCCGGTGCAACGGTGATTTCTCCGGTGTCCTTGCCGATTACCGGCCATGCCTTGGAGCCGGTAGCGCGTACGCCGGCGCGGAGGGTAATATCGCTTTCGCCGGTATTGTAAACGGTAATGGAGGCCGTCTTTTTAGCGGCGTCGATAAAGCCCTTTAGGCCGTTCAGGGAAAGCACGGCTTCCTTGCTGATATCAGTGGAAAGCGTAATTTCAATGCCCTTGGGTTCACTGGAGGTTGGTGTGGGCGTTGGCGTAACATTGGGATCCAGCGCCGCGGTGATGGCTTCATACAGCTTTTGAGCGGCTACATCGTGTGAGGCTGCATCCGGGTGCAGGTTATCTTCTCCGCCGGGAATGCCCCAGGTCGCTGCGTCGATCAGAATTACGTTTTCATCGTCGCACTGTGCCACAATGCTGCGAATCTGGGCGGCAAACTGGCCGTTAAAGGGCGTCATAACAAAGATGGTAATTTCGGGGTAGGTTTGTTGTATTTTTTCAATAAAGCTTGTGTAAGCCGTAATAAATTCATCGGCCGGTGTTTTCCAATCGTTGGTGCCCAGGTTGATTACCATATAATCAGGCACAAATTTGGAGGTATTCCAGGCAGGAATCACGGTTTCGGCCGTATCACCGGATATATATTCACGCTCTACAAAGTAGCGCTCCAGCATACCCATGGTATCGGGGCTGCCATAGCCGGGCGTCATGGTAATGCCGCCGAAAGCAATGGTGTTGTAATCCCAGCCTAAAAGCTGGCCTGTTTTATGGGCGTAGGAATTCATATAGCTGTTGTTTCCTACTACATAACCCTCTGTGATGGAATCGCCTACAAATTCAATGATGGGCTTTTTTTCAGAAGGAAGTGTTTTGGCATTTTCGTCGATGAGGAATCCTCCGATTTGCGGAAAGGCTGTCTGTGCCTGGGCATAAATCCGCAGCGTATGTTCTCCTTGGGCGAGAATGGAACTTTTATAGGAACCGCCAAGGGAAACCAGCGTTGGTGTACTGCCGTCAAGCTGAACATAGGCGTTGCCTGAGCATGGAGTCAGAATGGAGATTTGGGTACCGGTAAATTTTATTTCACAATATCCCTCAAAACTTCCTTTATAGCTGTTATCACTTTGCTTAAGCCAGCGGCCTACATATTTGATATTTTTATCCGTAGCGGGAACAAGGCCGTTTTCATAGGTAACGGAACCGTCGCTGTTTTCAACACCGGAAAAATCAAATCCGTCGAAAGTGGGGTTCGTAAGTACACCGCCCTGATTTACGCTCCAACCGGGCGTAGCACCGATGCGGTCGCAATTGCAGTCAGGGTTCATCAGCAGATTTTGGCTGTATATAACACCGACAGATTTATCTATATAGTTTAAAGAAAAAGCATCCCATTCAATATCTTCTTTGTAGGCATACTCGTCGGAATTACCGTCGGCAGGCTTATCGTTATAAAGAGTTTGTGTGAATAGAATTGCGCTTGTAAGGCTATTCGTCCAGGTAATATTGATGATTGCACTGATGTAGGTCCATTCAGTATCACTTATTATAAATTCTCCGCTCATGGGCCAGCTGGTAGACTCTGATTTTATTTCCGTTCCGAGGTTGATCCGTACACCGCGGGGTTCCGCGTTTTTGAGACGTACCCAGCCGGAAATATAGTATTGTCCCTGACCGTTTGCTTCTAAAATAGCTTTGATGTCCTGCATAGGACCGGAGCAGCGATGGTTACGGTTGGAAAACAGCAGGCTACCGCCGCCTACGGAGGGCAGTGTAGCGGGTTTTCTCTGATAAATGGCAGGTTCGATATCAGGACAGGCAATTATTTCGCTGCTGCTAATGGCATTTTTTAAGGTATTGGCGCTTGCTTCGGTTAGCTTGCAGATGGTAAGGGTGCCTGTCGTATTTGCTGTGGTAGTCATCAGCATCAGGTGGTCAAATCCTTCGTTGTAGGCGCAGTGCAGTTCGGCGGATTTGCCGGCTTCCAGCGTTACAGTGGGCGATTGCAGAATGTTTGCCCAGTTTACATCGGTGCGTACATAAAAACTAATAGGCGCATCGCCGCTGTTTAATACGGTAACAACGACTTCGTCGTCAACGATCAGCGCATCTTTTATGGAATTTATATAAGCGAAAATTCCTGCGCTATTCGATGTAGCCGTGATTTTTACGGCTTTTTCATCTGTGGCTGCACTGGCCTGCATGACAGGTAAAAGACCCAATAAAAGGGCGGTGACCAGCAGATATACAAGTTTCTTTTTCATAAAAATTTCCTTTCTTCTATTTATATTTTCTATTTATATTCGAATTATATTCGAATAAATAGAACACAGGGAATGGTAAAAAAACATTGCATTTTGTTTTGGATGTTTTTATTATATTATTTCGCAGAGGATAAAAAAGGGAAAAATAAACCTAATTTTATATTGTGTTACCTTTTAAAGTATAACAAAAAGCATTGATATTTTCACGTAAAAAATCAAGACTTTTTCACAGATATTTAATATTTTTCTTAAATTTATTGTTTTTTTATTGTAATACAGGGTAGAATACTTGCCGCTAAAAAACTACGTGCTGCAGAGAGCGAAATACTTTTCCGCACGTTTTTGAAAAAATCCGGTGATACCAAAAGAAGGAACGACATTTTTTATGCCCCGGTTTTGGAGCGAAGCAAAGGGGATAGAGGCTGCCGTTTTAAAAAAGTCAAAAACCTAAACGCCGGCTTGTACAGGGCGCCGGAAGATTATTTTGCAGCGCTGCCCATGGCGCTTTTTTGGTGATGGGCTGTCAAAATAATCTCCTCCGTTTTTTATAATATTAGGTGTCAAAATTTCCGTAATATAGGAATAAACTGAGAAAAAGTAGATAACACACTTGATTATATTATAAGGGAAAAGCTGTGTCAATATTAATCAATAAAAATAAGAGCCCCGGAACGGAATTATTTTGGGCTTTGTATTTGTCCGAGGCCTGTTTGTACAGTTGTTTGCTATCCCAGCGCAGGGATCCAGCGGGAAAGCCAGGTGAATAAAAGCTGAAATATCGGGGCGAAAAAGACAGCCGGCAGAAAGTTGGCCACTTTTATTTTGGTAATGTTCAAAAGGTTTAAGGCAAGGCCTACGATGAGCAGAGAGCCTGTAGTGATGATCTGGATATTCATGGCGTCGGTTAAAAAGGCGGCGCCGGCAAAATACGCGAGAACGGCGATGGCTCCCTGATAGAGAAACACTGCTGCGGCGCTGAAGAGCACGCCGATTCCCATGCTGGTGGTAAAAATAACTGCGGTGACGCCGTCAAGCACGGCCTTGGCGAATAAAGTACTGTGATCGCCGTTTAGGGCGGATTCAATCGGGCCGGTAATGGCCATGGCGCCCACGCAGAAAAGCAGTGAGGCGTTCACGAACCCCTGGGCAATGGCAACGGGTTGTCCCTGTTTTTGATTGACTTTCTTTTCCACATATTTTCCTAAACGAATCATTTTACCATCCAGGTCAAGCGCAGTTCCGACAATTGCGCCCAAAACAATGGAAAGGATCATTATCAACGTGTTGGCGCCGTATACGATACTTTCACCAGCCTGCACATTTGCCGATACGATTGTTTTGAGGGTTCCGGAAATGCCGATAAAAAGTACGCAGAGCCCTACGCCTGTGGAGACGGCTGAAGAAAATTTTTCAGGAATTCCCCTTTTGAAAATCAGACCTGCCAGACAGCCTAAAATAATAGCGCCCGTGTTTACCAGCACGCCGGTCAGTGCGGTTATCAGTGGCATTTTATTCAACCTCCCATTCTGTTATCATTGCTTCTGCTGTTTTGATGCCGTCTACCGCCGCCGACATGATGCCGCCGGCGTATCCGGCGCCCTCGCCGCAGGGATAAATTCCTTTTACCGAGGCCTGCAGGGTTTCGTCGCGCAGGATTCTTACCGGGGAAGAGGAACGGGATTCAATTCCGGTGAGCACCGCCTCGGGGTCATAAAAGCCGGGCATTTTTTTATTCAGCAGGGGAAACGCCTCTTTGAGTGCTTCACGGGCAAAGCCGGGCAGGCAGGCGGACAGCTCCGTCCATTTTACGCCCAGCGGGTAAGAAGGCAGTACGGAGGCAGGACCGGAAGAGGGACGCGCTTTCATAAAATCCGCCAGCAGCTGAGCGGGCGCCCGAAAATTTCCGCCGCCGGCTAAAAAGGCGGCGCGCTCGTATTTTCTCTGAAACTCTATGCCCGCCAGCACGTCGTCACCGGGAAAATCCTCCGGCAGGACGCTGCACAGGATCGCCGCGTTGGCATTTTTTCCGTCACGGGCAAAACGGCTCATACCGTTGACGACCAGATGGTCCGGCTCGCTGGCGGCGGCAACTATCTCGCCGCCGGGGCACATGCAGAAGGAATAAACGCCGCGCCCGGAGGGAAGATGGCAGGCGAGCTTGTAATCAGCCGCGCCTAAGCGGGAGGCAAAATCTCCGTACTGTATACGGTTGATTTTTGCCTGATCGTGCTCGATGCGTACGCCGATGGAAAAAGCTTTTTGCTCCATGCGGATCCCCTTTTGCTTTAGCAGCGCAAAGATGTCCCGGGCACTGTGGCCGGCGGCTAAAATCAGGCAGTCGGTTTCTGTTTCCTGTGTTATGCCGTTGCAGCGGGCGGAAACGGCGCAAAGACGCTGCTCTTTGATATGAAGATCCGTCAGCTGCGTATGAAAGCGGATTTCTCCCCCTAAAGAGAGGATCTTCTGCCGCAGCGCTTTGATGATGCCGGGCAGGCGGTCCGTTCCCAAATGCGGTTTGGAGAGATAGAGGATCTCCTCCGGAGCGCCGCACTGTACAAAGGTTTCAAGCACGGTGCGGCAGCGGGGATCACGGATATTGGTGGTAAGCTTTCCGTCGGAAAACATGCCGGCGCCGCCTTCGCCGAACTGCACGTTGCTCTCGGGATCCAGGCGTCCGCTTTGGGAAAAGAGGGAAATTTCTTTTTGCCTTGTATCGGCGTCGGAGCCGCGCTCCAGAAGAAGCGGGCGCAGTCCGGCATAGGAAAGTGTTAGGGCGGCGAACAGTCCCGCGGGGCCGGCACCGCAGATTACAGGACGCGGCCCATCGATAGCCGTATGCGCGGCAGGAAAGCACGGGACAGGCTCTTTGTACAGCGAAGCGTCGGGATTTTTTGCGTTTTTTAAAACGGCGGCTTCCCGGCCTTTTACTTCTACGCCGAGGCAAACGGCATAAAATACGTCCGTTTTTTTTCTGGCGTCGATGGATTTTTTTAAAAAGCGTACAGAGAGGATCTCCTCTGCAGACAGCCGCAGTTTTTTTGCGGCAAGTGATTTTATTGCGCTGTCATCCGCTTGCAGCGGCAGATGCAGGTTTTTAAGTTCTATCAAGGTAATGTTCTCCCCGGAAAAGGTTTGATTTTAACGGTATTATACCATATTTTTCTGTTCTGTGCAGGAGAGTTTTTTCAGCTGAAAAAAACAGTACCGCCGGTTGACAACAAAAAATTCCGCCCGCCAAGAGCCGGCGGGAAGAAAACGGAATGGTTTTATTGCCCGGGAGTGTTTTACCGTAACCGGAACTATATTTAGTCTGCATCATAATTATGGTTATATGAACATATATGAATTTAATATAAAAAGAGAATTTCAGCGTCTTTGCAGGAAGGACAGCTGCCGGTTTTGTATCCAGTGTCTTTGCGGAAAATAAAAATTTTTGCAAAAAAAGACCCGCTGTTTTTCAGCGGGTCGGGGGAATACGGCTTAGCTGCGCAGCACGGCGCCGAAGCGGTATTCCAGCGAGCGGACGATTTTGTCAAAGGCTTTTTGTGCTTCTTCATATTTCAGTGTGCGCTCGGGGTTGAGCATGGTAATGGAAAAGGCTACGCTCATTTTTCCCTGACCAAGGGAATCGTTCTGATAGATATCAAATAATTTCACGCTGCGGACAAGGCTTCCGCCTGCGGAGGCTATGGCCTCCAGCATCGGACCGATCTCCTGCCCGGCATCCACCAGCACGGCCAGATCGCGCACCATGGCGGGATATTTCGGCAGCGGCTGATACAGCACTTTTAAATTGGCCAGAGCAAACAGCTGGGCCAGATCAATCTGCGCCAGCAGCGGACGTCCCTCTATTTCAAAGGCGGCAGCGGTGTCGGGGTGAATTTCTCCCAGCACAGCCAGGCACTTTCCGCCGGCGGTTACCTGCGCCTGCCTTCCGGGATGAAGGAAGGGCTCCGTGCTTTTGGTATATACGCCCTTTATGCCAAAACGGGTCAGGAGCGCTTCTACTATGGCTTTCAGGCTGAAGAAATCTTCCTTTTCACCCATTATGCCGATGATCATGGCGCGCCGTTCCTCCGGCTGCTGGGAAAGGGGCTGCTCTTTGGCAAGGAACAGCTTGCCGATTTCAAACAGGCGCAGCTCTGTTGCGCCGCGGCTGGCGTTCAGGGCCATCACCGACAGCATGCTGGAATAGAGCTGCGTACGCATCAGGCTGTAATCCTCGCCCAGGGGGTTGAGGATCCGGATTGCTTTTTCAGCGGAAAGGCCCAGCGCTTCATAGGCCTTTTGCGAAATAAACGAATAGGTGGCTGTTTCGTTGGCGGCGCAGGAGAGTAGTACGTCTTTTGCGATATCGCAAAGCTGCTGCTGCCTGGTTTTGGTTCCGCGGGTAAGTACGCCGCAAAGCGGCTGGGATTCAATATGGTCATATCCGTATACGCGGATGATTTCCTCCGCAAGATCTGCCGCACCCTCGATATCGTCGCGGCGGGAAGGAATCAGGCAGCGGAGAATCCCGTTTTCCTCCTGGGTGCGGATGCCCAGGCGGTTGAGGATATCCAGCATGGCCTGTGCCGGAATTTCGATGCCCAGCAGTGCCTGAATCTGTGCGACGGGTACCTCTAAAGCGGTGTCCTCGGGCGGGTTTTTGCAAATGTCCGGTGCCCAGGAGGTGATATCTCCCGCGTTCAGCTCTTCAATCAGGCTCAGGGCGCGGTCCATGGCGTAGCGGCAGCCGGCGGCATCAATACCTTTTTCGTACCGGGCGCTGGCCTCGGTGCGGATACCTAAGGCCTTGGCGGTTCTGCGCACGCTGTCGCGCCGGAATTTGGCGGATTCAAAGAAAATATTTTTGGTTGTATCCTTAATTTCGCTGTTCAGGCCGCCCATAACGCCGGCAATGCCTACCGCGCGTTGACCGTCGGCGATCACAAGCATTTCACCGGTAAGGGTGTGCGGCTTGCCGTCCAGGGTGGTAAGTTCTTCCCCCTCTTTGGCCCGGCGCACGATAATATGCTGCCCGGCGATGTCTTCAATATCAAAGGCGTGCATGGGCTGGCCTGTCTCCAGCATCACAAAGTTGGTAATGTCCACGATGTTGTTGATCGGACGCATGCCGGCGGCATTTAAACAGTCGCACATCCATTGGGGGGAAGGGGCCAGGCGGATATTTTCCACTGTGGTGCCTATGTAGCGAGGACAGAGTGTATCGTCCTCCACCGTGACCTGTACCGGCAGGGAGGTCTCCTTTTTTACTGTATATTTTATCTCCGGCAGGCGGAATTCCTTTCCCAGGCAGACGGCCGCCTCCCGGGCGATGCCCAGCACGCAGTTGCAGTCGGGACGGTTGGGCGTAACGGAGAAATCAATTACGCAGTCGTCGGTTCCCAGTACGGCGTTCATATCTGTTCCGGGCGCCCAGCGATCCTCTAAAATCAAAATGCCGTAAACGTCGGCTCCGGGATATCCCGTGCCGTTCAGGCACAGCTCTTCGCCGGAGCACATCATACCAAGGCTGGCAACGCCGCGCAGCTTGCCCTTTTTGATGTGCATGCCGTTGGGAAGGTGGGAATCATGCAGGGCCGCCGGAACCAGCGCGCCGACAAATACGTTGTCCGCTCCGGTGACAATCTGCACATCCTCGCCCGTACCGCAGTCCAGCCGGCAGATCTGCAGGTGGTCTGAATCCGGGTGCTTTTCTATCTGCTTGATTTTTGCGGCTACCACGTTGCTCATCACCGCGCTCTTTTCCATGCTTTCCACTTCAAAGCCCTGGGCGGTCATTTTTTCACAAAGAACCTCGGGGGTAACGTCGATATCCACATATCGCTTCAGCCAATTGAGTGAAACTTTCATTCTGCTTGCCCTCCTTTACTGAAATTGCTTTAAAAAGCGTATGTCGTTTTCAAATACCAGGCGTAAATCGGGAATTTTATAGCTGGTAATGGTGATGCGATCGATGCCGATGCCAAAGGCAAAGCCACTGTAAACCTCGGGATCAATACCGCACTCCCGCAGCACGTTCGGGTGAACCATTCCCGCGCCGAGAATTTCGATCCAGCCGATGCCCTTGCAGATACGGCAGCCCTTGCCGCCGCATTCGGTGCAGGAGATGTCCACCTCTACGCTGGGCTCGGTAAAGGGGAAATAGGAGGGACGGAATTTGATCTTTGTATCGCTGCCGTACATTTCACGGGCAAACTCTTCAAGCACATATTTTAAATGACATAGATTAATGCCCTTATCCACCACAAGACCCTCTAATTGATGGAATACCGGGGAATGGGTGGCGTCTACTTCGTCGGCGCGGTATACGCGGCCGGGGCATACCACACGGATCGGTACGCTGCGGGATTTCATTGTGCGGATCTGCGCGGCGGAGGTCTGGGTGCGCAGCAGCAGATTTTTGGTTAAGTAAAAGGTATCCTGCATATCGCGTGCGGGATGATCCTCAGGCAAGTTCAGGGCCTGAAAGTTGTAGTAATCCGTTTCCACCTCGGGGCCATCCACAACGTCAAAGCCCATGCTGCGGAAAATTTCGCACATGCGTTCCTGGGTAAGGGAAAGTGGATGCAGCGTGCCCCGCTGCGGAGGATTTACCGGAATGGTAACGTCGATATTTTCACTTTGCAGGCGGGCGGCGCGCAGGGCGGAATTCAGTTCTGCGCGTTTTTCTGTCAGCGCGGAATCAATCAGGTTGCGCAGCTCGTTGACCTTCTGGCCCATTTTCGGCCGATCCTCGGCCGGGAGCGAGCCCATGGAACGAAGCATTTGGGTCAGCTCGCCTTTTTTTCCGGTAAAGGCCACGCGCAGCTCCTCTAAATCATTGATGTCCTTCAGCTTTTGCAGGCGTTCTTCAAAACGCTGCTTTACATCGTTTAAGGTATCAAGCATAAAAAAACCTCCAGTAAAATAAAATAAAGGTCTCCGCCCTAAGGGACGAAGACCGTGGTACCACCCTAATTTACACTCAAGCAAGTGCCTCAACAACATAACGGTGTTTTGCCGTCCGGGCCTACTGGTATTTCAGCCGGAAGCTCAAAAGGGAATTTCATTGCCGGTATATAAAGACGCTTGCACCAAAGTGCGCCTCTCTCTGCATACATACCTTTTGCAATTACTTTGCTTTTTCATCGCTTTTACAAAAGTTTTACAAAATTATTGTAGCACAGGGGGCAAAAGTTGGCAACTGTTTTTTTACCGGGGCTTATAGGTGTTACAGGAACATTGGTTGTGGCTGCAGTCACAGGGGGAAAGCACGTGGATACTTCCTGCGGTGCAGGCACAGTCCTCATTGTGACGGCAATCAAATTTTCCGCAGGCGATCGGAATATCTTCGTCCTTATCGTGGCGGTCAAGGGACATATCCTCGCCCATTTCCATTAAAAGACGGCTGCCGCTGTTGGAAATACGATAAGCATAGGTGGTGCAGCGCGCGCTTTGGGAATTCCCCTTGCCGTCACGCACATGGACCACAGCTGCATCGCACAGACCGTCGCAGTTGTGCATACATTTTTCAGCATCGCATTTTATATTGCTTCTCATAAATCAATAACCCTCTTTCTATAGTCTTTCAGTTTTAGGATATACAAAAATACCGGCAATATACATAAAAAGGTTTGCCGGCGTGTTTTTCCTGTGCTACAATAAAAAAGAATTTTTTATATATCCGTTTTTAGGGGAGAAGATTTTTTATGGTTCTGCAGCTGGAAACAATTAAACAAATTACCTTCGGCGCCCTTAGAATTGAGCAGCAGGAGGGATATTTCTGCTTTTTTCGTTTTACCCCAGGGCAGGAGAAAATTCTGGATGCGCGCGGCTTTTCTCCGCGTCAGTACGCCACCGCCGGCATCCGGCTGGATTTTTATTGCCGCAGCGGCACTGTTTCCTTTGATTTCAGGGCCTTTCCCGGCTCCGGGCGGGAGTATTACGCAATTGACGGGCTTATAGACGGCGTCAATACGGTGCATTATTACAGAGAAAAGAATTGTGATGAGGGACACTTTGTTCTTCTGGTGCCGGAAAGGGCCGGCCGGCCGGTGCGGGTTACCGTTTATTTTCCCAATGTTTCGGGAATAGCCGTTAAAAATCTGACGGTGCCCGAGGGCGGCGTCTGGCCGGCGAAAAAAAGAAGAAAGCTGCTGGCGCTGGGGGATTCCATCACGCAGGGATATGACGCGCGCCATCCACAGCTTTCCTATGGCAATCTTTTGGCCGATGCTCTGCGGGCGGCAATGGTAAATCAGGGGATTGGCGGTGATGTGTTTTGTGAGCAAAATATAGAGGCGCTTCCGGGATTTTTGCCGGAGATTGTTACCGTTGCCTACGGAACCAACGACTGGGCCAGGGGCGAGACGGATGTCTTTACCCGGGCGGGACGTTATTTTAAAAAGCTAAGGGAGCTGTATCCGGCTGCGTCGGTTTTTGCGGTGCTGCCTATTTGGCGCGTCGGGGAAGAAGAGGAAAAAGCGGGAGGAACGCTTGCCCGGGTACGGGAGGATATTCGGGCCGCGGCAGAGGAAAACGGAGCCGAGGCAATAGAAACCGCGTCTTTTATGCCGCAGACGCCTGATTATTATTATGACGGCGGTCTGCATCCGAATGATCTGGGATTTTTGTTCTATGGCCGGGCTTTGGCGAAAGAAATCAAAAAACGGCGGCCTGATTTGTTTGACATAACGGACAAGGCGTAATATAATATATTGTATTTAGCAGTTAAGGAGTTTTAAATATGAGCGAAAATAAAAATATGATGACTGCCGAGGGAAAGGCAAAGCTTCAGGAAAAGCTGGATTATTATCTGCAGGTAAGAAGAGCGGAAATTTCCCAGCGCATATCCGCCGCGCGCGAGCTGGGCGATCTTTCGGAAAACAGCGAGTATGATGAGGCCAAGCGCGAGCAGGCCGAGCTGGAGGCGGAAATTGCCGTGATGCAGCAGCAGCTGAATAACGCTGTGGTCATCGACGATTCCATGCTGCCCAATGACGAGGTACGTGTAGGCTCAAAAGTAAAAATTAAAGATATGCAGACCAAACAGGAGCTGGTTTATGATATTATCGGTTCCAGCGAGGCTGACCCTTTTCATGGAAAGATATCGAATTTAAGCCCGATCGGCAGCGCGCTTCTGCATAAGAAAAAAGGTGCTACCATCAAGGTAAATACAGCTGCCGGTGTGCTTTCGTATAAGCTGCTGGAGATTTTACCTAAGGATTAAAGGAAGGGACAAAACAGGATGGCTGAAAACAACATTTCCCAGGAAAAGGATTTAAATGAGGTTCTTCGGGTACGCCGTGAAAAGCTGGAGACGCTGCGACAGAATGGAAAAGATCCTTTTGTGATTACACAGTATGATTGCAGAGATTATTCCAGCGATATTATTCAAAGCTTTGAGGATGGGCAGGAGAGGCAGGTTTCCGTTGCCGGGCGGCTGATGTCGAAACGGGTAATGGGAAAGGCCAGCTTTGCGCATCTGCGGGATAACGAGGGCCTGATTCAGCTGTATGTGCGGCGTGACGATATCGGCACGGAGGAATATGCGGATTTCAAGCAGATGGATATCGGCGATATCGTAGGCGTCAAGGGTTTCGTATTCCGTACCCAGACCGGCGAGGTATCGGTTCATGTGCAGAAAATTTGCCTGCTTTCCAAATCTCTGCAGGTGCTGCCGGAGAAATATCACGGCTTGAGGGATATCGATGCCCGGTACCGCCAGCGCTATGTGGATCTGATCATTAATCCTGAGGTAAAGGAGACTTTCCGGAAGCGTTCACTGATCATTCGGGAAATTCGCAATTATCTGGATACCCGCGGTTTTTTAGAGGTGGAAACGCCGGTTTTGCAGACGATGGCCGGCGGCGCTAACGCCCGGCCGTTTATTACGCATCATAACGCGCTGGATGTGGATATGTACCTGCGTATTTCTCTCGAACTCTATTTGAAGCGGCTGATTGTCGGCGGCTTTGACCGGGTTTATGAGATAGGCCGCGTGTTCCGCAATGAGGGACTTTCCGTGCGGCACAACCCGGAATTTACTCTTTTGGAGCTGTATCAAGCCTATACCGACTTTGAAGGAATGATGAATTTAACCGAAGATTTAATTAAATATCTGGCTTGCGATGTTTTAAAAACGCCGGTAGTTAAGTACGGCGAATATGAGCTGGATCTTGCCAGTCCCTTTGAGCGGCTGACGATGAAGCAGGCGGTAAAGAAATATGCCGGCGTGGATTTTGATGAGGTTGCTTCGCTGGAGGAAGCCCGCGATCTGGCGCAGCGGCATCATATCGCTTATGAAGAACATCATAAAACAGGCGATATTTTAAATTTGTTCTTTGAGGAATACTGCGAAAAGAATCTGATTCAGCCTACGTTTATTACCGAGCACCCGGTGGAAATCTCCCCCTTGGCCAAGCGCAAGCCGGAGGATCCGGCCTTTACCGAGCGGTTTGAACTGTTTATCGTGGGTCGCGAGCATGCCAACGCGTTCTCGGAGCTCAACGATCCCATTGACCAGCGCGGCCGCTTTGAGGAGCAGGCCCGGCTGAAAGCGCTGGGTGATGAGGAAGCCAATGATGTGGATGAGGATTTCCTTTGCGCGCTGGAGTATGGTATGCCTCCGACAGGCGGTCTTGGCATCGGTATTGACCGGCTTGTAATGATGTTGACCGACAGCGCCGCCATCCGTGACGTGCTGCTGTTTCCCACAATGAAGCCTTTGGACTGAAAAACCCAGTCATATCAAGAGCTTTCGATGGCATATCAGAAAATTTATCTATGCTTTAGCCATTTTGACAAATTCAAGATCGGTTATAGGACTTTGACCCCGCCTTTTACAAAGCACAGAGGCGGGGATTAATTTTATATTGTACATTCTTGATTGTACATTCTTGAAGTTAGAAAGGCGATATGATATAATAAACAAAATGTTAATCATGAAAGAGGAACATATTGGCAAAAAAATATTTATCAGTTATAACCATAATGATAAAATATTGATTCATACTATCACGAAGCGGCTTGAGTTGGAAAGTCGAAAACGGGGGCGAGTTAAATATGAGAACAGTTCAAATGCAAAGGGAGATTTGCTTTCCTTTCGTTTTTGATGTTGAATTAGTTAATATTTTGCGTTTAAACAATATTGCTGTTTATATGCTTGCAAAAACGCAGCAGCAAAAAAATACCTATTGAAGAGTAATGTGCAATTTAGGAGTGGAAATGTGGGATTATTTAGTGCCTTGAACAGTAAAAAGGGCGAGCGTACCCAACTTGGAATTGAATTTGTCTCCAATAAGGGAAGAAAAAAGTATGATATTCAGTCGACATTGATCGTTGCAGAGGAAGAAAAACGCGAGCAAGAGTTTCTTAAAGCATGTAATTCCTTTAAGAAAGTTGTTGTGTTTCGGTCAAGGATAACATCATTCCCTGGCACGATGATGGCATTCTGCATATCGGCATAAAACATTCCTGCTTAATAAAAATGAGATGGATAATCGGCATTGTTTTCTTGTATGATAAAGGACGTTTTATGTATAAAGGAAAATAAGCTATGAAGAAAATTAAAATAACCGTAATACGAAAAGCGCGGTATAATGATTTAATTAAAAAGTATGAAAATCCCATTGAACACGCCTGCGATTTAGAAGAAGGTCAGGTGTTTTTTTGTGAGGGGTGGCGAAAACCGGACGGCTTTTGCAACAGTGCGTGGGAAACCGTTTTGCCTTTTGTGAAGACTCTTGCTCACGGCGGCGGAAATTTTTATGACGGTTGGATGAGGAATCCGAAGTCCGCAATGATTTCCTGTAACGACGGTTTTCGACCAGTAAGCTTTTATATTGAAGTGTGTGAATAAGGAGGATAATTATGTTAAATTTCATTTGTTACCCGAAATGTACCACCTGTCAAAGAGCAAAGAAATGGTTGGATGATAATAAGATAGAGTACGAACTTAGAGATATTAAATTGAATAATCCCACATGTGAAGAGTTAACCGAGTGGCACATAAAGAGCGGATTGCCTTTAAGAAAGTTCTTCAACACAAGCGGTCTATTGTATAAGTCGTTAGAGCTTAAAACAAAACTTCCCGAAATGACTGAGAATGAGATGCTAAAACTCTTGGCAACCGACGGTATGCTCGTCAAACGCCCTCTGCTTATAGGTGATGATTTTGTTCTTGTTGGTTTTAAGGAAGTTGAGTGGGTAAATAAAAAAGGTTTCCATTCGAAAACCTTTTAGGCACACACTGTGCAGTCGGATAAACCGACGATTTGAGTAAACTTTTATTTGAACTCGTAGTGTAATTCTGTAGGGGTCTACAGAACTGTAATTATAATATCATAAATTTTAAGGAGTGTCAATAAATGAGAGAAAAATATTTTATAGGACTTGATATTGGTACTGATTCTGTCGGATACGCGGTTACAAACGAGCAATACGAACTCTGTAAGTTTAAGGGAGAACCAATGTGGGGTGTTCATTTATTTGAAGAAGCATCGCTTAATGATGAACGCCGCGCGTTCAGAACATCACGCCGTCGTCTGGATCGAAGACAACAACGTGTGAAACTGATTCAGGAAATCTTTGCAGAACCGATAGCAAAGGTAGAGCCAAACTTTTATAAGCGTATAAAAGAAAGTGCATGGTGCGATAACCCAAACGATAGATATACTTTGTTTTGTGATAATAATTATACCGATGCTGATTACCATAAACAATATCCCACTATTCATCATTTAATCAGCGATTTAATCCACAATTCCAGCCCGCACGACGTACGGCTGGTTTATCTTGCCTGCGCTTGGCTTGTTGCACATAGAGGGCATTTCTTAAGCGAGGTTTCCAAAGATAATATTGACGAATTGCTGAGTGTGCAAAAATGTTATAATGATTTGATGGATTATTTTGAGGTAAAACCGTGGGAATGTGATGCAATTAAATTCGGAGAGATTTTGAAAAAGAGAATCAGCGTCACCGCAAAATATAAAGAACTTTGTGCGATTCTTTTTAATTCCCCCAAAGTGCCTAAAACAGAATATGTTGACAGTGAAGCTCATTATAGCATAGAGCATATTTTAAAATTTCTTTGCGGCGGCAAGGTCGCGTGTAAAGATTTGTTTGATAATATCAACTACATAGATATTCCGTCCTTTTCACTTGACAAAGCAGATGACGAATTAGCCGAGATACTTATTTCATTAGGAGACGACAGTGAACTTATTCTATTGATGAAAAATTTATACGATTGGTCAATTCTTTCGGACATTCTTTCCGGCAAGCAATATATTTCTGACAAGAAAGTAGAAATATATAATAATCATAAAAACGATTTACGAACACTAAAGGATCTTGTTAAAAAATATGTGCCGAAAAAATATAACGAATGTTTTCGTGATGAGAGTAAGGGATATGCATTATATTCAAAATCCGGTAAGGCGGAAGATTTTTCAAAATATATAAAACATATTTTTAAAGATGTTGCTGTCGATGAGAAAGATCTGCTTAAATTTAATGATATGTTCGCACGTCTTGAGATCAATGCATTCTGCCCAAAGCAAGTCAACTCGGATAACCGCGTAATTCCTCAACAAGTTTATTGGGTAGAGCTAAAGAAAATTTTGGACAACGCATCACAATATATTAGTTTCTTAAATGAAACTGATAACAACGGATATGTTGTAAAAGATAAAATTTTATCTGTTTTTGAATTTAAAATTCCGTATTTTGTCGGTCCATTGAATCAAAACAGCAATTTTTCATGGCTGAAGCGCAAAGCAGAGGGCAAAATCTTTCCCTGGAATTTTGAACAGCTTGTCGATTTTGAAGCAAGCGAACAGGCATTTATTAATCGAATGACCAACACTTGTACATATTTACCTTATGCTGACGTGTTGCCGAAATGTTCGTTGCTTCATCAAAAATTTCAAGTGTTAAACGAAATAAATACATTAACTGTGAACGGCGTTAGAATTCCGGTTGAAGTAAAGCAACAGATTTTTAATGAGCTCTTTAAATCACGCAAAAAAGTAACAAAAAAATCAATTAAGGACTTTTTACAACGTAATAATTTTTATTCTCAAGAGGACTTAGAAACATTAGGCGGAATTGACGATACATTAAAAAGCTCGTTGTCTTCTTACATTTCCTTTAAACGTTTTATTGAAAACGGATTGCTTTCTGAAGAGCAGGTTGAAAACATTATCACAAGAGGCACCTACACGGAAGAAAAAAAGCGTTTCGGCAAATGGCTCAACGAACAATTTGATTTCCTGTCAGAAGACGATAAAAAGTATATTTCAAACTTAAATTTTAAAGATTTTGCAAGACTTTCCAAGGAACTGCTATGCGAAATTTACGAAATGCCAAATGCCGAAACAGGCGAAGTAATGTCAATCATAGAACGGATGTGGGAAGAAAATATAAATCTTATGGAACTCCTATCCGAAAGATATACATATAGGGATGAAATTGTTAAGCAAAGCGAAAACTATTATTTAGAACATCCTAAGAGCTTAGACGAACGAATGAAAAAAATGTGTATATCCAACGCAGTCAAACGCCCTATATTCAGAACGTTAGATATAGTTTCGGATATTGTCAAAGCCAATGATAGTCATCCAAAAAAAATATTTATAGAAATGGCAAGAGGAGGAAAAGAGGAAGACAAGGGAAAACGAACAAAATCTCGTTATCAGCAATTAAAGGAATTGTATGCAAAGTGTGACCGTGAGGACGTTCGTGAACTTGAAGCCCGTCTTGATGCTATGGGCGACAGTCGTGACGGCAGATTGCAGAGCGAAAAGCTGTTTTTATATTTTTTGCAATTGGGTAAATCTATGTATAGCGAAACACCCATTGACCTTGAACGATTAGGCGATAGCAAGTTATATGACGTAGACCATATATATCCGCAAAGCAAGGTAAAGGACGACAGTGTTTTAAATAATAAAGTACTCGTTTTGTCTGAGGAAAACGGCCTTAAAAGCGATAAATACCCCATTGATGCCGAAATTCGTCACAAAATGCACTCTTGGTGGAAATTTTTATTGGACAACGGGTTTATAACTCGCGAAAAATACAATCGTTTAACCCGCCGAACGCCGTTTGATGAAAACGAGGAATGGGGATTTATTAATCGTCAGCTTGTTGAAACACGACAGTCTACAAAGGCAGTTTCCGTTTTACTTAAAGAAAAATATCCAAATACGGAAATTGTATATGTAAAGGCTGGTCTTGTTTCTGAGTTCAGACAAGAGTTTAACATGCTAAAATCGCGCGTCGTAAACGATTTGCATCATGCCAAGGATGCTTATTTGAATGTTGTCGTAGGCAATGTTTATAACGAGCAGTTTACGCGTAAATGGTTTATGCAAAACCGTGACAGCTACAATCTTAAAATAAGCACACTGTTTTCAAGACGTGTCACTGTCGGTGAGCGATTAATTTGGAATGGCAACGAATCTATCGGGAAGGTTAAAAGCATTGTCCACAATAAGAACTCCGTTCATTTAACAAAATATGCTTTTTGCCGAAAGGGAGGATTTTTTGACCAACAGCCTGTAACGGCGGATGCTGGGCTTATTCCTTTAAAGAAGGGATTATCAACCAAAAAATACGGAGGATACAAGAAACCTACCGCATCGTTCTTTATATTAACAAAATATATTGTCGGTAAAAAAACGGAAATAATCGTTTTGCCCATTGAACTGTTATACGCAAAGCAATTTTTACAGGATGATCTTTTTGCAATAGGCTATGCCAAAGAAGCTGTTTCTAAAATTATAGGTAAAAGCGTTGAAAGCGTATCGTTTCCGATTGGGCTACGCCCTGTTAAAGTAAACACTATGCTTGAGCTTGACGGCGTCAGAATGACGATTAACGGTAAATCCGGCGGAGGCAAATGCATTATTTTTTCCTTACTTGAACCATTGATTTTAGGATATGAATGGGAAAAATACATCAAACACATAGAACGCTTTGTAGAGAAGAAAAAGGAAACTTTCAATATGGTTTATTCGTTAAAATATGATAAGATTTCTCCTGAAGATAACATTAAGCTTTATGATTTGTTAACAAGCAAACTGCAAAATAATGTATATACTAAAAGGCCGGCAAATCCTGCTTCCATACTTTGTAACGGAAGAGAGAAATTTGTTAAGGCAGAAATTTTTGAACAATCAAAATGTTTGCTGCAAATTTTGTCTGTATTCGGTCGGGGAGCCGGCGGGTGTGACCTGCAGCTGTTAGGCGGAGGATCGAAGGCTGCAAGCACTGGTAATTTCAGTTCTTCGCTTAGCAATTGGAAAAAGAACTATTCCGATGTCCGCATGATAGATTCATCGGCATCAGGTCTGTATGAAAAGAGAAGTGAAAATCTTCTTAAGCTGCTATGAGTTGGCGAACAGTAATTATATCATCGCGGTGTAAGCTGGATTATAAAATGGGATATATGGTCGTTCGAGAGGAAGACACTAAGCGTATTTTCCTTGACGAGATGGCTGTGCTTGTTATTGAAAATCCGGCTGTATCCTTAACGGGGTGCCTGATTGAAGCGTTGACAGAAAGGAAAATACGTGTAATTTTTTGTGATAGCAAGCGCTCTCCCATAACAGAGTTAGAGCCGTATTACGGTTCATACGATTGCTCCAAAAAAATCAAAATGCAAATTTCATGGAACGATACCGTTAAGGGGGATGTTTGGCGCGATATAATTTCAGAAAAAATAAGGAAGCAAGCTGGCTTTTTGAAAGAAATTGACAAACAAAATGAGTCGGAATTAATTAGGTCATATCTCGGACAAATAGAATTATATGATGCTACCAACCGCGAAGGTCATGCCGCAAAAGTGTATTTTAATGCACTTTTTGGTATGGATTTTACACGAAGTAAGGAATGTACGACAAACGCTGCGTTGAATTATGGGTATAGCGTCATTTTATCCGCTTTTAACCGCGAAATTGTTTCAAGCGGCTATTTAACTCAGTTGGGTATATTCCATAGTAATATGTTTAATCACTATAATTTGAGCTGTGATTTAATGGAGCCATTTCGGATTCTTGTCGACCGAGAAGTGTTTTACGGTGATTTTAGTGTGTTTGAAAGCAATCAAAAATATATTTTGTGGGATGTTTTGAATCATTATATTTTGATAAACGGTACAAATCAGACAGTGATGAATGCTATAAAAATATATTCGCGCAGTGTTTTTGAAGCTCTCAATGATGCCGATACGTCAAAAATCAAATTTTATAAGCTAAAGAAATCAAATTATGAGCTATAGATTTATGAGATTACTTGTGTTTTTTGATTTACCGACCGAAACCGCTGAGGATAAAAGAAATTATAGAAATTTTAGAAAAGTACTTATTAAAAACGGATTTTTAATGCTGCAGGAATCTGTTTACTGCCGTATGCTTATTACACCTACAGCTGAACGTGCGGCAATGGATATTATAAGGCGAAATCAACCGCCCTCCGGAAGCGTGCAAATGCTTTCTGTTACTGAAAAGCAGTTTTCAAAAATGGAGCATTTGGTGGGAGCGTTTCACAGCGAAATTATAGACAGCGATGAAAGATTGATTGTATTATGAAATTTGCATATACCGAATGGGAAAATATAATCTCTTGGGAAAACAATCAAATTCCAACCGTAGTGGTCGAAAATCAATTAGCTTTCAGAGAATTTTTATGTGAATTGTCTTCTGCAATTAACGGTGCTTCGTCTAAATGTACTTTATCACAAAACGATAACATTATCAATATTTCAAAAAGAGCAGAAATCCTGTCTGATTTTATTGAGTTTGACATTAACCGAAAATCCTTATTAAATAAAATTGTTTCTTCTATTGAACAAATCGCATTAAGCGGAGAGCAATATTTGAAAACACAGGAACTGCTTTTAAAAATCGAATCGGCGGTGGATGACTGGTCATTTGATTTTTCCTGCGACGTTGTGTTAACAAAGCTTTCGGTAACAAATATTTTGAAATCGTTGGGAATAGAAATTAAAAATGATTATTCAGGCAATATGGGCGAGCTTGAAAAAATAATTGATTATATGACTCTTGTCCGCGAGTTTGACACAGAAAAAATGTTTGTTTTGGTAAATATACGCTCTTTTTTTGATGAGGACGCTGTGGAAAAATTTATAGAGACCGCCATATCGCATCAATATAAGATTTTATTATTTGACGCTTTTTCGCACCCGATCGTTAAAGGTGAGAGAAGAATTACAATTGACAAAGATTTATGTGAATTTTGATTGAAAAAATAAAAATAGTGTATTATAATATTTTTGGTTCTTGAAATCCCTATTGAGTTTCTTCAAATCCTCGCGGATTCGTAACCCGTTTTTTCAATGTTGATTGAAATTTGAGGTTTGAGGTTTGAGAGTAGTGTAATTCTTTAGGGGTCTCAAACTCGCTCGATTCATCATCCTGCGGCGCTTCAGTTTGAGAGTAGTGTAATTCTTTAGGGGTCTCAAACGAACAGAAAATAATTCATACTCTCCATTTAGTTTGAGAGTAGTGTAATTCTTTAGGGGTCTCAAACCATTTTTATTCCTCCTTTTTAAATATCTAGTTTGAGAGTAGTGTAATTCTTTAGGGGTCTCAAACTGACTTTTAAAGAAGCAGAATCGGTTCTGGGTTTGAGAGTAGTGTAATTCTTTAGGGGTCTCAAACGAAATCGTACAGCGTTTACTGAATGGGATTGTTTGAGAGTAGTGTAATTCTTTAGGGGTCTCAAACGATAAAAAGTTCCATGCATTCAACTCCAATGTTTGAGAGTAGTGTAATTCTTTAGGGGTCTCAAACAAGACGCGCAAGATTATGGTGTGGATTATGGTTTGAGAGTAGTGTAATTCTTTAGGGGTCTCAAACGACTTGTCTATTATATACCATGACACAGCAGTTTGAGAGTAGTGTAATTCTTTAGGGGTCTCAAACATCGCGTATACCCGGAAGACTCAATAGCTGTTTGAGAGTAGTGTAATTCTTTAGGGGTCTCAAACCCATCTGTTTTGCTTACCGTTGTGCAGATGTTTGAGAGTAGTGTAATTCTTTAGGGGTCTCAAACTTTCTTTGCCGCTTGAACCGCTTTGCTTATGTTTGAGAGTAGTGTAATTCTTTAGGGGTCTCAAACGCGAAAATGAAAATCAATTCTTTCCGGGTCGTTTGAGAGTAGTGTAATTCTTTAGGGGTCTCAAACCTTTTGGGTTGCAAGCCAATCCACTTTAAAGTTTGAGAGTAGTGTAATTCTTTAGGGGTCTCAAACCGCTTCTGGCAAGCTCCACATATAGTCTAGTTTGAGCGTAGTGTAATTCTTTAGGGGTCTCAAACAACGCCATACGATATAGATTCGAATAGCATGTTTGAGAGTAGTGTAATTCTTTAGGGGTCTCAAACCATCAGACGTGTCTCACTTGTCTGCCACGGGTTTGAGAGTAGTGTAATTCTTTAGGGTCTCAAACAATTCCGTCCAGTTCCGTCTTTTTCGCATGTTTGAGAGTAGTGTAATTCTTATCAAGCCTACATATACCTGCATTTTAAGGAGGCAGAGTAATTTGCCGCCTTTTCTCAAAGGAGATGAAAGAACATGGAAGAATTGATAGAATCAAAATTAAGAGAAATTGAAGAAAAGAAAAACATAAAAATTTTGCATTGCGTAGAATCCGGTAGTCGTGCTTGGGGCTTTGCTTCGCCCGATAGTGACTATGACGTAAGGTTTATCTATGTCAGACCAAAGGAGTTTTATCTTCGGCTTGATAAAACGCGTGACGTTATTGAATGGCAGCTTGATGATACGTTTGATATCAATGGTTGGGACATTTCAAAGGCGCTGTCCTTGTTATACAAATCCAACCCTACCTTGTTTGAGTGGAACTCATCGCCCATAGTTTATAAAACCACAGAGGAATGGGGTACCATTGCAGTCATTATAAATACTTTGTTGCAAAGTCAGGCTTATATCATTATCTCAGCACAGCCAAAAGCAACTATCGTGAATATCTCAGGGGCGAAACGGTTCGTCTTAAAAAGTATTTTTATGTGCTCAGACCTTTGCTTGCATGCAAATGGATATTGGCTGAGGGTACACCTCCACCCATGTTATTCAGCGAGCTGATGGATAAATATCTCGATGAGTCTGTACGAGCAGATGTTTTGAAGCTTTTAGATTTAAAAATAAATAAGCCTGAGATGGCGGAAAGTAAGCGCTTCGAAAAGGTCAATGAATATCTTGATAGAGGCATTTTGGAAATCGAGAAGCAAATTGAAAGCTTACCTTCCTCCCACGAACAAAGTTGGGATGAACTCAATGAACTTTTCTTATCTATCGTAAAATAATTGTCATTTGTTATACAAAACTATAGAAAACGTTGAAATTTTAAGGAAATAGAAAGAGTTTGATCATTGCTGATTCATAAGTGTGCTTAAATATTCTATTGATTCTTGTGCCGTATTGAAATAAAAATAGGCCTCCTTTTGCGCTGGACTGTTATAGCCCGGCTATTTTTTTTAGGAGTAAAACAATGATGCGTGAACTGCCCGTTCAGCGTTCCCCAAGGTACCCTACGATTTTTTGCAGAAGCTTGCACCGCTGGAACGGTATCCCGGAAAGGGTCATTTTTCGCGCAGGTGAGCTGGTCTATGCGTGAGGGAGACCGAAAAACAGCAGAAAATATATGAAAGATTTGCCTGAAAAAGACGCATATTGCTGTGTGTGAAAAAAACTGTTTACGTTGTTTCACAGAGACACCGCATATAAAATATTTGCAAGCGCTGAAAAACGAAGAAAACGAATTACCGGAGGCGGCGTATTCGGGCGATGAACTGAAAAAAGTATGAATGCCGGTGCTGGCAGGTCCGTAGAACAACCAGCTGACCTTGTGGCTTTTTAGGTGCAAACGAAATATTTTTTCGCCCAATATATACTGCTTTTGCAAGTATGGTCTGATACCGGCGGAAAAGAGCGCTGGAGGGGTTTGGCGATTAGATGAAGCAGCAGTTGTGGTTACGCTGGAGCCGGAGAAGATTCGGGAGGCTCTGTGCCCGGGAAGAAAAGGAAAACAAAGCTCCGTCCACGAAAAAGGTTTTGTGCGCAGAGAAGAAATTTCTGTTAAATCTTCGGTTCCGTTTTTATAAAAGACTGGCTGAGGATTTTCGAATATTTTTGTTTCATATGGATAAAATTAAAAAACTTTTTCTTTATGAAATATTGCAATTGCAATTGCAGTTTGCTATAATAATAGCAATTCCGATGGAAAAGGATGGAGAAAAATATGGAATTGGTTAAAAATACGGTTATTCCTGGTATGGAAAAATTTTTGTTCAGTGAGGGAGAAGCGGAGCTTAAAACGGGAGATGATGGCGTGATAGTCGCCAATAGAAATTTTAAATATTCTTCTTTGGCGGTGGATATGCTGGCGCTGCTGGGGGAACACAGCGGCTATAAGGGCAGATATGTCCTCCGGCTGAAGGAGAAAACGGCTGTGCCGGTTCATATCGCGCTTTATTTCAAGGTGACAATGGAATATCTGGGAATGGAATATACTACATATTCGCCTATGGCAAGCGTATGCGTCGATCCGGAGCAATGGAGCGTACTGGAGGGATGCTGGACGGCGATAGAAGGAGCGGCGCTCTCCGAGGTTATTCTGTATTTTATTCAGGAACAGGAAACCGTGTTTCCCGATATTGAAATTCGGGAGCTTTCCGCTGAGGGCGGCGCGTTTGTGCAGGAGATTACCTCTCCGGTAAAGATTCCCGCCATTGTGCGCAGTGAAAAGACAGCCTTCGGCGTGATCCGCTGGGACGCCTATTTTAACAGCGATTCTTCAAGCAGCAATGTTTCCCGCCAGGTGGCTCGGTCCCTTTCTCCGGCGCAGTATCATTTTATGACGCCGTATTTCAGCGTGGTCAAGGGAAAGGATGCACTCGTTTTCGGCAACGCGGATCAGGAACAGTTTGACCGGGAGGCGCTTCTGGCAATCGAGGCGGGAATCGATTATTTTGCCTATTGCTGGTATGGGGAAAACGATGCTATGAGCTATGCGCGGCATCAGCACCGCGTTTCACAATACAGGAATAAAATTAAAATGTGCGCAATTATCAATGTGTACCGTCTGGACGATGAAACGATGATGGAATTATATGATTGCATGCGGCAGCCGTATTATTTTACCATCAGCGGCCGGCCGGTGTTGTTTGTTTATGACGGCTTTCGGTTCCCGGCGGAAAAAATAAAAGAGATAAAAAAAGAAGCTGCCGCCGCCGGAATAAAGGAACCGATTTATTTTGTTGCTTTGGCGGGAACGGGGAATCCCGCAATCCTTTCCTCCCTGCTGGACAGCGGATTTGAGGCCGTCAGCGCCTATAGCTGCGGCGCGCAGAAAACCGCGGAGCCGTACCGGGTGCTGTGCGCGCGGGATCGGGCTGTTGACGCGATGAAATATCGGTACAGCGACCGCATCGGCGTGATCCCGCATATTACCTGCGGAAGGGATACGCGACCGAGAATTGAAAATCCGGTTTCCTGGGCTGGAAATTACGGAGGACATTATACTGTTACGGGAACACCGGAGGAGATTTATGCTCATGCCGCCGGGGTTTTGGCAGAGATCAGAAAACATCCTGAAAAAAACATGCCCAACAGTGTTTTGGTGTATGCCTGGAACGAGCATGACGAGGGCGGCTGGTGCTGTCCTACGCTAATGGTGGATGATGAGGGAATGCCCTTGAAGGATGCGGAGGGAAAAAACAGGATGAATTCCGCGCATCTGGATGCGCTGGCCAGAGCTCTGCGGGAGCATCGGGAACAGGAATAAATTTTTGTATGGGATTGTAGGTGGACAGCATTTTTTACTTGGCCAACAGGAAAACGGTTCTGGTTTAAAGACCGATTGTAGCCCTTTTTTTACTGCGCTGTCGGATATGGTATGACGGCATGGAAAAAGGAGCACTGCGTATAAAAGAAAAGGGGCTGTGCCGTGCGGATTGGAAAAGTGAAAGTACAGAAAATAACGGGAATATGACGCCGGGGAAAGCGAAACAGCATCTGCGCATATGACGTTTCAGCAGTCCAAAGCGGCGTTTTTACGGGGGCTGAAAGAACAGCTGTTACAGTGTTTTTGCGATGAAGAAAGGGTTTTCTGAAATCAGATGAACGCCGGCGGCAGGTTGTTCCAAAGCGCGGATCAGGGAAGGGGAATTTCCTGCCGGGGAAAACATAAAAAACGGATAGGATTATCCGTTTTTTTGTTTAAAAAAATATTTTTTATACCGTTCATCATGTGTTCCGGTATTGACAGTGTGGAGCACGGCGGCAGGGTAATTAACGGCCGGCCCTTTTATTCAGTGCCGCGCCGACTAACCCCAAAAACAGCGGATGCGCCTTGGTGGGACGGCTTTTGAATTCCGGATGATACTGTACACCCACATAAAAGTCATTTTCCTTTAATTCCACGGTTTCCACGATTCTGCCATCGGGCGAGGTACCGCTGATGATCAGCCCCTTTTGCGTCAGTACATCGCGGTATTCGTTATTGAATTCGTAGCGGTGGCGGTGGCGTTCGGAGATCAGGTCGCTCTGATAGCACTCGGCCATTTTTGTACCCGGCACCACCTTGCACGGATAGGCTCCTAAGCGCAGCGTGCCGCCCTTGGCGATGTCGGCGTATTGGTCGGGCATGAAATCAATAACTTTGTTTTTGGTATTTTCATCAAATTCGCCGCTGTTGGCGTCGTCGATCTTAGCTACGTGGCGGGCGTATTCGATTACCATGATCTGCATACCCAGGCAAATGCCCAAAAGCGGAATATTGTTCTTGCGCGCATATTTGGCTGTGGAAATTTTACCCTCGATGCCGCGGGTGCCGAAGCCCCCGGGAATGACGATGCCGTCAACGCCGGAAAGCGTCTGGGCTGCGTTGCCGTCGGTAATGGTTTCGCTGTCAATCCATTCGATTTCCACAAAGGCCTCGTGTTCATAGCCGGCGTGGCGAAGCGCCTCGGCCACGGAAAGGTAGGCGTCGTGCAGCTGTACATATTTGCCCACAATGGCAATTTTCACGTTTTTCGTTCTGTTTTTGATGCGCTGCAGCATATTGATCCAGCTGGTAAGGTTGGGCTGGGGCGCGTTGATATTCAGTTCCCGGCAGACGATATCGGAAAAGCCGCTCTTCTCCAGCATGATGGGCGCCTCGTATAAAACGGGAATCGTCATGTTCTCAATGACGCAGTCCGGCTTTACGTTGCAGAAGAGAGAAATTTTGTTAAAGATGGATTCTTCAATCGGCTCGTCGCAGCGCAGCACGATAATGTTGGGGTTGATGCCCATGCCCTGAAGCTCTTTCACCGAATGCTGGGTGGGCTTGGATTTATGCTCGTCCGAGCCGCGCAGGAACGGCACCAGCGTTACGTGGATAAACAGGGCGTTTTCCTTGCCTGCTTCCAGCCCCACCTGGCGAATGGCCTCCAAAAACGGCTGGGATTCGATATCACCTGTGGTACCGCCGATTTCGGTGATGACCACATCGGCGTTGGTCTTTTTGCCCACGCTGTAGATAAATTCTTTAATTTCGTTGGTAATATGGGGAATGACCTGTACCGTTTGCCCTAAATACTGGCCGTTGCGCTCCTTATTCAGTACGTTCCAGTACACCTTGCCCGTGGTGAGGTTGGAAAACTTGTTTAAGTCCTCGTTGATAAAGCGCTCATAATGGCCTAAATCCAAATCGGTTTCGGCACCGTCCTCGGTAACATAAACCTCGCCGTGTTGGTAGGGGCTCATTGTTCCGGGATCAACGTTGATGTAGGGATCCAGCTTTTGGGCAGCCACCTTCAGGCCCCTTGCCTTTAACAGCCGGCCTAAGGAGGCCGCGGTAATTCCCTTGCCCAGGCCGCTTACAACGCCGCCGGTTACAAAAATGTACTTGGTCATGATACTCTCCTTGATTTTTTATTCTTCAATATTTCATTTTTTGCATTTGATTTTTCGTCGTTTTTGAAAAAAGAAAAACACAAATAAACACAAAACATCCGTTCGTTCAGAACGGTTGCGGGAAATATGGAAAAAGCTGTTTTTCTTTGGAGCGCAGCGTGAAACAAACCGCACTTTAAAAGAAAAAAATATCTGAAAATATTATAGCATAGATATTGTTTTTGGCAACCGATTCCACAAAAAATACCGTAAAAAATTTAAAAATAGTTGACAAAAAAATACCCCTACTTTATAATTATTTTAAGTAAAAGGCAATGGGCGAAAGGAAAGCGATCGTTTTCTGCATTGCCCTTTTTTTGTTTAAAGGAAGCATAAAGGAGTGTAAAAATATGAGCACAGTGAGTGAGATGTTTGGATCCAACGTTTTCAACGACGCTGTAATGAAGGAACGGCTGCCTAAGGAAACGTATAAGGGGCTGCAATGGACCGTTACCCACGGCCATCACCTGGATATCAGCATTGCCACGGTCATCGCCAACGCCATGAAGGACTGGGCGATTGAAAAGGGCGCTACGCATTTTACCCACTGGTTCCAGCCTATGACGGGAATTACCGCCGAAAAGCACGACAGCTTTATTTCTCCCGCCGGTGACGGCAAGGTAATTATGGAGTTTTCGGGCAAGGAGCTGATTCAGGGCGAACCCGATGCCTCCAGCTTTCCCAGCGGCGGCCTGCGGGCTACGTTCGAGGCCAGAGGATATACCGCCTGGGATCCCACCAGCTATGCCTTTATTAAAGACGGCACGCTGTGCATCCCTACGGCGTTCTGCTCCTACGGCGGTCAGGCGCTGGATAAAAAAACGCCGCTGCTGCGCTCCATGGAAGCCATCAACCGGCAGGTCATGCGCGTGCTCAAGCTCTTCGGCACCGACGCCGCCAGTATTAAAACCACGGTGGGTCCGGAGCAGGAATATTTTTTGGTGCCCAGGGAGTTATATGAAAAGCGCAAGGATCTGATCTATACCGGCCGCACGTTGTTCGGGGCAAAGCCGCCCAAGGGGCAGGAGCTGGACGATCACTATTTCGGCTGCATTAAGCCGCGGGTTCTGGCCTATATGAAGGATCTGGACGAGGAGCTCTGGCGTTTGGGGATTCTGGCAAAAACGGAGCATAACGAGGCGGCGCCTGCCCAGCATGAGCTTGCGCCGATCTTTACTACCACCAATATTGCGGTGGATCATAACCAGCTTACGATGGAGATTATGCAGAAGGTGGCAAAAAAGCACGGTTTGGTTTGCCTGCTGCACGAAAAGCCCTTTGAGGGCGTCAACGGCTCGGGCAAGCACAACAACTGGTCCATTTCCACAAATACCGGTGTCAATTTGCTGGACCCGGGAAAAACACCCTATGAAAACGCGCAGTTTTTGCTGTTTTTATGCGCGGTTATCAAAGCTGTGGACGACTATCAGGATCTTTTGCGCATCTCGGTTGCCAGTGCCGGCAATGACCGCCGCCTCGGTGCCAACGAAGCGCCTCCGGCTATCGTTTCGATGTTTTTGGGCGATGAGCTCAGCGCTGTTTTAGATGCTATTGAAAACGGCACGGCCTATGACGCCAAGGAAAAGGAGCAGCTGAAAATCGGCGTGCATATTCTGCCGCGGTTCCCCAAGGATACTACGGACCGCAACCGAACCAGCCCCTTTGCTTTTACAGGCAATAAATTTGAATTCCGTATGCTGGGATCAACAGCCTCGGTTTCCGATGCCAATGTGGTGATCAATACCGCAGTGGCGGAAAGCCTGCAGCAGTTTGCCGATGTGCTGGAGAAAGCCGACGATTTTGAAAGCGCGCTGAATACCCTGATCCGGCAGACGATCAAGGAGCATAAGCGGATTATTTTCAACGGCAACGGTTACGACGAGGCTTGGGTGACCGAGGCTGAAAAACGCGGCCTTTTAAATTTAAGAACCACGCCCGACGCGCTGCCGTATTTGCTTGCCGAAAAAAATGTCCGGCTGTTTACCTCGCATAAGGTTTTCAGCCGCGAGGAGATTGAGGCACGGTATGAAATTTTGCTGGAGAATTACAGCAAGCTGATTCATATTGAGGCGCTTACGATGATTGATATGGCAAGCAGAGATATCCTTCCGGCAGTCAGCGCCTATACAAAGGCTCTTGCCGAAACTGTGCTTGCCAAGAAAGAACTGGGTAAAGAAATCGATTGTTCGTATGAAGAATCAGCGGCAGTAAAGCTTTCTTCCCTGACAGGGAGCGCCTATCAGAAGCTGGGGCTTCTGCGCGCGGCAGTTGAAAAGGGCGAGGGGATTGTTGGCGCCAAGGAGCTTGCGATGTTTTCCAAAGAGACTGTGCTCACGGCAATGGAGGCTCTGCGCAGCGATGTGGATACGCTGGAGACGATTACATCCTCTGCGTATTGGCCGTATCCCTCCTGCGGGGAGCTTCTGTTCGGGATACGGTAACAGAAAGAATTACGGCGTTTCTTAAAAAAGGAACGCCGTATTTTTTTTATATTTTGCACAGCGGTAGGAGAGGGCGGAATTGTTTTTGTGTTCAGACTAAAAAACACAAAGATGCTGATAAAAATATATGATGAATATATGTGCATATTTTAATATTTATAAATTTGTCCGCAAAAGCAACGGACGACGGGATAAAAAGAAGCCGGATGAATTTTTTACTGTGCTTTAATTTTTTGCAGAAAGAAAGATGCAACGACGCTTTTACTCGCGGAATTTTTATAACCAAGAATAACTGTTCGGATTTTTCCATAAAATTATTTTGCAGAATCTGAATATGGAGTGATGATATGAAGAAAAAAATCCTTGACAGCGTTTTGCTGTCGTTGCTGCTTACTGCGGTTACCGCGGGAACAGCGATGCTGTTTGTGGATACAAAAAGTGAGTGGTATCTAAATCTTATAAAACCGGTAATACAGCCGCCGCCGCTGGTATTTGCTGTCGTTTGGACGCTTGTATATCTGCTTTGCGCGGCTTCGCTGACCTTTGCCCAGCTGAAGGATGCGCCGGTGAAGGTGTATGTGCTTTATGGAATTCAGGCCGTATTGAATATTGCCTGGTGTCTGTTTTATTTTACGCTGCATCTTCCGCTGGCTGCGTTCGGGATTCTTCTGGCGTATTTGGTAGTTTGCTATCTGACCATCCGGCAGGTCTATCCGGTCAGCAAGGCGGCGGCCTGGCTTTTGGTACCGGCGGCGCTTTGGCTGGTATTTGCAGCGGTACTGAATTATATGATTCTTCTGCTCAACTGAAAAATTTTTTCCCTCTGGACTTGATAAAAATACTGCGACGCGGTATAATGAAAAAAACAGGTTCGGAGGGAGTTTTTTTATGGCGGATATCAGGGAAAACACAGTTTCGTCCCAGGGACAGGTGGGAGCAGAGCAGAGCTTGTTCGGGGAGAGAAGCAGCGGGAAAAAGCTTTTGTTTTTGGGCAACTCCATTACCCGGCATTCGCCCGCGCCGCAGATCGGTTGGCATGGGGACTGGGGGATGGCTGCCAGCAGCAGGGAAAACGATTATGTGCATCAGACGATGAAAAGGGTTCGCACGGCTGCGCCCGACGCGTCGTTTCTGGTTGCGCAGATATCTCTGTGGGAGAGGGAATTCTGGAACGAAGCCATCATAGAACAGAATTACGGCCAGGCCGTGCGGTACGGGGCGGATATCATTATTATGCGGGTGGTGGAAAACGTGCCGGAGGAGGAGCTGGATAGGCATTCCTTTGAAGAAGGCTATGTCCGGCTGCTGGAAAAGATGAATCCGGGGAATGCGAAGATTGTGCTGACAACTTCTTTCTGGCCTGCGGGGCGGCGGGATGAAATGATCCGCAGCATTGCGGCCAAGCGTGGATATGCCTTAGTGGAGCTGAATGATTTGGGCAGTGACGACCGCTATACCGCCAAAGGGCGGTTCGAGCATGCGGGCGTTGCCGCGCATCCCGGGGATTTGGGTATGGAAGCCATTGCACAGCGGCTGTTTGACGCAATACAGGCGGAGCTGTGAAGCCGCGGTGTTTAACAAGGCTTTTTTGGTTTTGAGAGGATTATATCCGGTATGCCTGTGAGGATCTGCAGAATATCCCGGACCTTTGCGGCGTACGCCGCAAATAAAAGTGATGGCGGAAAGAATGAATCATTGATAAAAAAGCGGATTTTTTTAAAATTCGCTTTTTTTTGTTGACATATTTGAAAAATTGAATATAATAACAATTGAATAAAC
>CAJMLN010000020.1 GCA_905214315.1 uncultured bacterium
TTATGTACATGAAATTTTCTGCCGATATTATATTTTCATTTTTGCCGGCTTTTATACGGCGCCGTTCCTTTTTTTGAAAAATGAAGAAAATTGCGCGAAATACGGGTGGATAAAAGGGTTTCATTTTTTATATTATATTAAAATTTTTACACTTTATTTGACATTCCGGTGCGGAGCAGGTATAATAAAGCAGTAAAATATTTTCTGTCAATAATAAGAAATGTGCTTTGCCGGGGATTCTTGGCAAAAGGATCTTTTGTTTATTTGAGGTAGTTGAATGAAAAAATTCAGGACAGCAGCCATTGTTCTTTTGATGCTTCTCTTTACCGCCGTCGTTGGTGTGCAGGCAGAAATTTTAAATTCTTTGAATTTTACTGCCAGCAGCGGAACAGTTTCTTCTGCCGGCGGAACTTATACGCTGACCGGCTTTGAACAGCAGACGACGATGTCCGCAGATATTTCGGACGCGGTAAAAAAAATCGTGGGAGAAAACGGCGGCAGTGTTACGGTTACTTGCCGGGTTTCGGTAAAGCTTGTGAAAGGCAACGGGCAAAATATCACAATGTCGCTCTCAGGGACCGGTCAATCCAGCAGTACACTGGTTACAGAAAACACCACACTCTCCTGTACGGCCAAAATCAGCGCGGAGCAACTGGATCATACTGTTAATTTAGTATTTACCAATATTGACCCTGAAAGGATCAGCCAGATCAGTATCAGTGCGGTTAATATTACCGGAAAGCCGGCGGAAGCAACGCCCACGGTTACGCCTACGCCTACCGGAGGCACGGAAAATACGCCTACGTCCACACCGGTAGAAACGGAGACACCCGTGCCCTCGGCCAGCAGTACGGCGCCGCTTACTCCGGATCCTACGGCCAAGGCCACGCCGAAGCCCACCACTGCCTATGAACCTACCCACGATACGTGGACGGATAATAAAGTAACCAATGCACCGCCCACGCCAGCGATTGATATCGGAGATATCGGTGAACTTGCTACACCGGTGGCAGAAATTACACCTGAACCGCAGGACGGCGATACCATGCCGTCGGGCAATCGAATTAGCAGGGGGCTTATCATTCTCTTTGCGGTGCTGCTCGTTCTTCTGGCTGCTGATATTGCGGCGATATTTATCAGAAAGCGGTATGCCCCTGCCGTTCTTTCTGCCGGTGTGGATTCTGTGCACAGAAATATCAAAGAAGAGGACTATGAGGAACTTTCCGGTGAAGGAGAAGAGCATATCTATGATTATGATATCCGGGAGGACGATGATTTTCCGCACGGCGGCCCGAAGGATCGATAATTTTTAAACAGGAGGGTTTTCTTTGGAATACGAAAACGGTCTGCCTGTATATGCAGTAAAAAGCTCGGCGTTGGGGCACCCTCCGTAAGGAAGGTGCCCCAAGGCTTTGTATCTCAAATTTAAAATATTGTTATGTTTGAAGCGGTATAGCCCTGCGGCTATGCCGTTTTCGCCGCTTTTGCAGCTTTTTGTTTCATATGCTCGTGGAAGTATTCTTCCATTTCTTCGGGCGAGGGTTCTCGGATAATTCCAACGCCATTGTAGTAGATTTCTACGCTCTGATAACGCTTGCCGTCCCTGTATTCGGGTTTGGATACCACGATTTTCTGTATGAACTCGTGTACCAGTTCGGGTGTAAGCTCGGTAAGCTGCGTTACCCGCTTTGCCCTGTCAATGAACCGCTGTAAGCCCTCGGTCTGGATTTTAGCGTTTTCAAGGCAGCTTTCCATTTCTGGGATACTCTCCTTTAGTCCGCTTTGCTCGTTTTCCAAAGACATTGACATCGTAGCAAACCGCTCGTCGCTTATCCTGCCCATAGCGTTATCCTCGTACAGCTTTTGGATGATCCCGTCAATCTCAGCAGCCCGCCGTTTCGCCCTGTCAAGTTCCCTGCGCTTCTCGGCAAGCTCCTTCTTCTTTTTCTCCCCGAAATCCTCCATCTGCCGCTGGGCAAACAGCTTTTCATAGGTCTGCACATACCACATAACCCTCTGCATACTCTCCAGCACAAGTTTCTCAACCACCTTTTCTCGGATATAGTGTGCGGAGCAGACTTCGGAATTTTTGCGGTAGGAGGAGCAGAAGAAATATGCCTGTTCCCGCTTATAGTTGTTCGTCACACTGTAATACAGCTTCTCGCCGCAGTCGGCGCAGTAGAGCAGTCCCGAAAACATACTCACAATGCCGCTTTTGGTTGGTCTGCGTCGGTGTTGGCGAAGCTCCTGCACGAGTGAAAAGGTTTCCCTGTCGATAATAGCGGGGTGGGTATCGGGAAAAACTTTCCATTCTTCCTTTGGCTTATCGAGCTTTTTCTTGAGCTTAAAGGATTTCCGATAGGTGCGGAAATTGACCGTATCGCCGCAATATTCCTGCTTGTCGAGAATACCTGAAACCGTATCCGCCACCCATCCGAATGGAATGGCGGGCGGTTTGCCGCATTTCCTGCCGATACTGTTCCAATACTCCGTGGGTGTCATTATCTCGTCTGCCCTTAGCCGTTTGGCTATCTGCGTCGGTCCGAGTCCCGCAATACACAGGTCAAAGATTTTTCTGACAACCTCTGCGGCAGGCTCGTCCACAATCCACTCGTCCTTATTGTTCGGATTTTTCATATATCCGAAGGGCGGGTTTGTAGTAAGCGGTACGCCTGACATCCCCTTGCTCTGCATGACTCTGCGGACTTTGTCGCTGGTGTTCTTTGCGTGCCATTCGTTGAATAAATCCTGCATGGGAACAATATCGCTGATCCCCTTTGCCGTGTCGATGTTGTCCATAATGGCGATGTACCGCACATCCAAACGGACAAAATCTTCCTCTAAAAGTTGACCGACCACAAGGCGGTTTCGTCCGAGCCTTGAATGGTCTTTGACTACGAGGTTGGCAACCAGACCCTGCTCCGCAAGCTCCATGATTTCCATAAATGCGGGTCTTGTGAAGCTAACGCCCGAAAATCCATCGTCATAGAAGAAGCGGGGATTTTGCAGCTTATTGTCCTTTGCGTATTTTTCAAGAATAGCCCTTTGATTTTGAATACTGCCCGATAGGCCGTCTTTCTCATCGTCACGGGAAAGCCTTGCATAAAGGGCGGTAATTCGCTTGTCTGACTGTTTAATGCTCATATAGCTCCTTTCCACAGCCAGATATGGTATGAATTGTAGGTGCCCTTATCATACCATATCCAGCCCCGAACTTCAACGCTTTAAAGCGATATTTTCAAAGCTGTTGCCGATTTTTCAGAATTAGCCGTTCCGCCTTTTCTTTCAGACTTTCGCCCGCCGTACTGTCAAAATGGGTGTTGACCGAATAAACCGTGCCGCCAATCTCTGCTTCAAAATTGATAGGATAGGGATATTGGGACTTGCGAAACCAGTTCATGCGTTCCGCCTTTGTCATAGAAGCAAGCATATTTGTTATTCCGTCAATCAGCTCGTGGATTTCTCCGCCGTCATCAACGGCGTTTCCGTATTCGTCAAGATAAATTACATCTGTCATCGTTCAAAACTCTCCTTTTTCTTAGATTTTGGTTTTCGTGCCGGTATTTGCAGTTCCCAAGGGGAAGATTTGATTTCTTTTTCGGCTGGTTTATGAAAAATGCTCTTTTCCTGCTCAGGTGCGGTTTTGCAGAGGGATTTCAGGATACCGTCAATGAAGTCCTTGACCTTTTTGGGCGCAATCTTTAATGCTTCCAAATACGGCTTGCATTTTTCCTTTAATTCTGTGAGTTCAGCTCTCAGGCTTTTCACCTTATCCGATAACGCCCGATTGGAGCTTTCCAAAATTTGAACGGTACGCCTGTTCACAAGACACTCTTTGGCTAAGTTAGATAAAGCGGCATAATCGTCTGTACTCATCTGCACCTTGCCCGTAAAGGTTTTCTTGCCGATATTGTCAATCGCCTGTACGCTCGCCCGAACGGGCAAAACCTTTTCCAAATCTTCATTGGCAACAGCAATCTTGCTCTCAATATCCGCAAGGCGTTCCTTATCCCTTTCAATCTGATATTGCAGACAGCTTTGGTTTTCGGCGGTGCTGCCGCGCTCTCCACGCTCAAAATCGGTAAATCCCGCCGCCTGCATATGCTCGAAAAATTCGTCCTGCAAAATGCTGTAGGTGGGGATAAGCACCGCTCTCCCTTTTTCGTCATATACAGGCTTTCCCTGCTCGTCCACAGCCTGCGGGGACTTCCATTTCTTCGAGTGGCTGACCTGCTGAACAACCTCCTTGACCGTACCGACCAGTTCAGGATTTTTGCACCGCTTCGTCCACAACACTTGCTTCTCCACCACGGGCAATGCTACAATGTGCATATGGTAGTGATAGATTGGCTCGCCGTACTGCTCGGACAGGGCGAGATTGACCTCATCGGCGTGCATAACGGCGGAGAGGATATTGTCCTCGCCGTACACCTTTACGGCAAACCGATAGGCTTCTTCATAAAACCGTCTGGCATATTCATAGCCGCCGTGAGCTTCAAAGTAGTCGGTGTTGACGTCTAAAATCATCTCGTCAAAGATTTTAGCGTCCTTTTTCAGACCACGAAGCGATACCTTCCCGTCAGCGACCAGCTTATCGAGGGTTTCATTATAGGTCATATCGCCGCAGGATTTGAAATGCACATTCATAGGTGTGCGGGACAGGTCAACATTCATATTGCCGTAATGCTCGTTTTTGCGCTCGTTGTGGCGTTCATATTGGCCGATGGAATCCCTTGTTCGGGTTTCCACCCTTGCCACGCTGAAATTCTGTCTTGACATTCTTCTCACTTCCTTTCTGTTTCGGATGGTATTTCTTTCTCCCGATGGGGAGGATATGTTGAAATTGGTAGTCTTTGTTACGCACCTTTTTCAAAGTGCGTAACCCACTATGACACTTTCAGCCTTACGGCTGCAAAGTGCCAGTGGGGCAAAGGCACTCTTTGAAAAGAGTACCTCTGCACTCCTCAGAAACTTCAAGCACGCTGTACGCATAAGACCGCTGTAACGCTTAAGACGGTCAAAATCAGGACTTCCGTATAAAATCATTCAGAACGCTATATACAAGCCTGAAAAGCCTTGCGGCAAGCGGGTTTCAACCCGTAAAAGCGTTACACAAGGTATGTGCCGTTTTCTCCGAATGTCCTCCTGCTCCCATTTCAGACAGCGTTGCTTCGCTCATATCATTGCAAAATCATATCTCATTCGGACGGTCATTCAGTTGTAAACAGCAAAACAAAAAGCCGTTACACAGATATCAAAAATCGGCGGGAGCTTTGCTCTCGCTTCAAAATGATGTTCTATGTAACGGCTTTGAAATTCAAAACCATACTGTTTTTATGCCCTTCCGCCGCTGACAGTACAGAACAGCTTTTGACGGCGGGCAACGGTACTTTCTCTTAGCGTACCGCAGTTGTTAGGCGGCTTGCGCCGCAATTTCATTTCAAGAACACTATGTATTCAGTTGTAACTCACCAAAAGGAGTATTTTATTATATATCGCAGGATAGGTGCTTGTCAATGCTTTTTTCGGAGGTCTGTGAATATTTCTCGGAGAAATTGGGAATACTATTTTGTTTGACCAGTGAACAGAGCCGACAAACTGTGATTATAAATTTAGTGATTGTCTCAATAAACAATTCTCTGTTCATTTTTTCTTCTCCATAAAATTGTTGATTTGCGTATCAATTTGTAGTTTTTGCTTTAATCCCATCAACAACCGTTATCTGTAAATCATTTGCTCCTATCAAACTTTCCTGCTTGCACTTCGGGCAGTATAGGGGAAAGTTTTTTAATTCTGTATCTTTCCGTATTTGTACCCTTGTTTTATTTTTGCATATAGGACATAATATCCATTCTGTCTGTTTCATCCCACCACACCCCCAATATTGACTTGCTCTATTGCTTTTTCATCTGCCGCAAAAACAGAAAGACTGCACCTATAACCGCTGCAACCGTATAACCGAGTACCCACCAAAGATGAGGTAGGATATTTGAATAATCCGCATTAAAAACAGCTCGCTCCAATTCGACAGCGTGAACGAAAGGCAAAACATTTGCAATTTTCCTAAATGCACCGCCTACAAGGTCTATATCAAACCAAATGCCCGACAGCCAAGCGGATAGATTAGTAAGCAATGCCCCGCAGATACCGCCCACCTGTTTTGACGTAAAGACACTTCCGCAGATAAGTCCCAAAGCAATGAAAAATAATGCTACGGGAATAACGAATAGCAAAGCATATAGAACGGTAATTCCCAATTTCAAACCAAGCAGGGCTGCTACTATGTAGCAAACAACTCCCTGCGCAACTGCAATCGGTAAAATAGGCAATGTATAACCAAAAATAAAATCTGTTGCTGTAAGCGGCGTAGTATAAAGCCTTTGCAGCAATGCGCTTTCTCTGTCTTTTGAAATAAGAACAGCGGAAAACAAGGTCATAAAGGATAATCCAAATACCGTTATACCGGGGGTTAAGTGGTCAAGTTCAAACAATGGCACTGGGATATTAACTTGTATTGCAGTAAGCAAACCGATAAGGACAAGAGGAAATCCCAAACCAAAACATAAATTCAGCGGGTCACGCAATATTTCTTTTGCTGTTCTGCTTGAAAATGTAAGTAATCTCATTGTTCTTTAACCCCCTTTACGATAGCAACAAAAGCGTCCTCAAATTTTTCTTTGCCTGTTTTTGCTTTTATCTCATCTGCCGTTCCGTGTATAAGAAGTTTTCCGTCTTTCATAATGCCAATACGGTCAGCGAGAGCTTCGGCTTCTTCCATATAATGAGTAGTTAAAATAATGGTTATTTTCCCTTTTAAGGCACGAATGGTATCCCATAAGTCGCTTCTTGCGAGTACATCAAGCCCTAATGTCGGCTCGTCCAGAAAAAGGATCTGCGGCTCACTAATCAGAGCCATTGCAATACTTAATCTGCGTTGCCACCCTCCCGAAAGTTTACCTGCTTTTTTTCTCAATATGGCGTCTAAATCAAACTGCTCGGAAAGCTCTTTGATTTTAGCCTGTCTTTTATTCTTAGCAAAACCGTGAACACCGCACATAAGCTCAAGATTTTCCTTTACACTTAAATTAGGGGCAACGGCGGTTTCCTGCGGAGAAACACCTATGATACTTTTGACTGCATTACTGTCTGAAATAATACTGTTGTCATTTACAAACGCATTTCCGCTATCAGGCTTTGTCAGACAAGTGAGCATTTTAATTGTGGTTGTTTTTCCTGCACCGTTTACACCGAGCAGAGCGAATAATTCTCCTTGCGAAACACAAAGGTCAAGACTATCTACGGCGGTCAGTGCTTTATATTTTTTTGTTAGTTTCTCTGTTTTAATTGCATACATTTTAGTTTCCTCCTGTATAACGGCGCTTCAATCCTTCATAAGCGTCGGTAAGAGCCTTGTTTATAAACTCTATATCCCACTCCAAATAATTCGTTGCTATCATAGTCGCTATACCATGAACGTATAACCATAATTCTAAATGAAATAGGTATGCTTCATCTTCGCTAATGCCCAGATTTTTCATAATGATATTCAGTAGCGGACGAATTTCCTCTCGGTTTTCTTCTATCTTTTCATCTGTTCTGTCACGCATAAACAACAGTTTGAACAGTTCCTTTTCTTCCTTTGCAAATTGAATATATGCTATGCCGCTTGCTTTGTAGGACGGGTATTTACTGTCTGCCATGCCGTTTTGTATATAGGACTGATACAGTATATTTGCAGCAGCTATGACCTCGCTTTGTACTTCCTCCATATTTTGAAACAAGCCGAAGATAGGTTTCGCAGACGAGCCAAGCTCTGCCGCAAGCCCTCTTGCTGTTAAACCTGTTATGCCATTTTTCCTCGTTACATTTAAAGCGGCTGTTATAATTTCTTCCCTTGTAAACTTGAATTTTGGTGGCATTACTTTTCCTCCGATACAAAACTTTTGTTACGCAACCTATGTTTCCTATTATACATATTTTGTCCGTTTTGTCAAGAGCGTTAGCGACAAACAAGAGGTGTCCGCAGCGTTTTTTCGTGTCAGAACACCTTGTTTAAGCGGTTTACATGATACAAAAAAATGACGGATAGGTGCTATTCCTACCCGTCACGATTTTACGGTTGTATGTGTTACATTGTTCTAAGCATAGATGATTTCTTCATTGATAATCTCCAACGCACACGCCCGTATGCTATTCATTCTCTGCACCCATTCTAAGGCGTTTTTTGCCTTTAACTGCTCTGTAATACCTTGTGCCTGCTTCATCTGCTCTGTGAGCGTTTCAAAGCATTCCTGTGCCTGTCTGTCGATGTCGGCAAGATAGGAATTGAGCCTGCCGCTTGTGAGAAGATTAGTGTATGTAACCCTGCGGTATTCTTTCAGATACCGCAAGTGCCGCTGTCCCCAAATGCCGATACCTGTTTCTTTTTCGGTTGGTAAAGTAAGACAAGGGATAAGGTAATCGCCCTGCTGTTCGTATCTGCCTCCCATTTCTTCAAAGAATGATTTTGCCATTGCTGTAATCCTCCGTTATGATTTGAATTTTCCCTACAATTCAATCACTCTGGCTGACTACAAAGCCGAAGGGAAAAACTGCTTCCTTATGTAGCCCCTCCTTTCTGCCGGGCTTTTTTTGCTGAAGGTAAAATGTAAAAGCTCCTGTTTCTTTTTTTGATAAAAATAGACATAAAATAAAAAGATAATAAATGTCCTAAAAAGCGTTTTTGCCGCGACCGTATACTGGGTTCTGTACAGGCGGAAATGATGAAAATCCGCTTGTGTACGGGCTTTTAGTATGCAAATTATAAAATAAATTTTAAAGATTTCACAAGATTTGCAATGGCCTTTTGTTCTTTTATATGTTAAAATAAGTTCATAAATAAATAATAAAGGAGCGAAGAAAATGAAAAAATTTACTGCTGTTTTTTTGTCGGCTGTTCTTGCTTTGTCTTTGCTGTGCTTTTCTGTAAGTGCTGCATATGATGCGGAAAACGCTTTGGATGAAAAAACATCCACACTGGAAGGGGTGGCAACTGCTGATCTTGCAGGTCTGGGCTGGAAGGCTTTTAGCTCCGGCAGCATAGAAATCGCTACAGAAGAGGGAAATTCTTATGTACATTTCATAGGAGGAAAAAACCAATACAGCGCTCCGGCGGTCAATATTTTTCCCGCCATTAAAAAAATAGCCGACGGTGACGATGCTTGCGTCTGTATTGTGCTGAAACTCCGGTTTGACAGCACGGACGATGCCTTTGAGTTCGTTACGGCCGGTATGGTTATCAGAAGCGATGCTGAAACAGAATTTACGCCTAACAGCGGCGGTGTTTATTATGCGCGGGTAAATCCTGTGGATGCAATTGAAGGCGACTGCGGGCAGTGGATTACCGTAGTGGCGGAATATCTGGAGATTCCGGCAACGGATCTTGAAACAGATATGAACTGGCAGCTGACCTTTGACCGTCTTGGCCCTGATGGGGATGAGCAGGCGATGAAGGATGGAAGCTATGAGGGTAAGATTACGATAGATATCGATGATGTTGCCATTTATGACGCCGACTATTACGATGAAAATATTGCCGATGCAAACGGCAGTCAGGGCGGTGCTACAGAAGAGCCTGAGGAAACGGAAGCTCCGGAGCAAACCGAAACGCCTGCGCCTACACAGGCACCCACGCAGGCACCTACTCCTACGCAGGCAGCCACGGCTACTGCTGCTGTGCAGGATGATGAGGACGGAACCAGCAATACCGGTCTTATTATCGGTATTGTGGCGGCCGCGGTAGTTATTGCAGCGGCAGTGATCGCTTTTGTGGTTATCAAAAAGAAAAAAGCATCCGGAACGGATGATTCCCAGGAATCTGATAATAAAGCGGAAGAGTAAAAACCATCTACGCTGAAAAGGATATGCACCTCAAGAGTTAGGCACTTTTAGAGGTGCATATTTTTTATGCCGGAGAGGAACGGAAAAAATAATCTGCAAAGCGGTAAACGCGGGATTTTTGGAAAAAGGAGTTTGACATATTATAAAAACAGATTTTATTTTTTGAAAAGCTGCAAAACAGAAAAATTGGAAAAGGCGGTGCCGTCGGTCCTTTTCAGCAGAAATTTAATGACAAAAAAGGCGGCGGCAGCAGCGCCTGTGCCGATCAGCGCGCCGAAAAGTACGTCGGAGGCATAATGAACGCAGAAATAGACGCGGGAAAAGCCTACCGCGGCGGCCGGCAGAAAGAACAGCCAGCTGTAGGATTTTTTATTGCATAAAAACAGAGACACCATTGCCGCAAAGGAGGCGGTTGCGTGCCCGGAGGGAAAGGAGAAATCCTGCAGCTCTCCGTAGCCCAGCTCGGACCAGAAGGTAAAAAAGGTACTGCCGGCATCGGCGTAGGGGCGCGGGCGAGCGATCAGATTTTTCAGCAGGAGATTGGTCAGAAGCGCGCCGATGAGCATTGCCAGCAGCATCGTCAGCCCCTGCCTGCGGGAAGACCGGAATAAAAGCATGAAAAGCGCCGGTATAATCAGCACGGAGCTGCCGCAAAGGGAGAAGACCTCCATTAAAATATCAAGGACGGGGCCTGCGCCGCTGTGATGCAGGGCATTGGCAAGAGCCGCGGCGGCGGCGTCAAAGCCAGCAAAGGTTTCGTTGAGCCATTGCGCGATATAATTCATGCATTCTCCTTGTCTGCCGTAAGCTTTTTCAAAACGGATTTTCGGTATTATAGCATATTTTTTTTAAAGCTACAAGCAGTCCGGGGCGCGGATGGCGCTGTCTTGCCCCGCGGGCGGAAAAAATTCAGCGCGTGACCTCAATCAGAGCCGCGTCGCTCCGGCGCAGCGTTAGATGATAGCCGCGCAGATACAGCTCCATGGGACCGCGGAAGGGCGCCGCGTGCAGAACGGTAATTTCCGTACCCGGCACAAGGCCTAAATCCAGCAGGCGCACCCGCAGCGGACAGGCGGGCTTTATGGAAACGATTTTGGCGGTATCGCCGGGCTTTAACTGGGAAAGAAACATGAAAATTCTCCTTTTTATTCTTTGGAAACATATGGACGGTGTTTCAGGGCGTCAGCGGTATGCAAACTCCTCCGTTTTTTATAGATTGCTTTTTTAGTATATTCCGTAAAATTTTTAATATTTCTTTTTAAAATAGTATTGACAGAGGTGCTTATGCTATGTTATACTATTTTTAGAATTATTCTAAATATAAAAAAGGAAATATATGACTGCGCAAAGACAAATTATATGGGATATCGTAAAAAATTCGGACAGGCATCCCAGTGCTATGCAGATTTTTGATGCGGCAAGAGCGCGGAGCCAGATTTCGATGGCAACCGTTTATAACAGCCTGAATTATCTGGTGGAAAACGGTTATATCCGGCGTGTTGAAATTGCCGGGGAGCCTGACCGCTTTGACGGACGGCTGGAGGAGCATTATCATGCATTGTGCGATTGTTGCAGGCAGGTAGTTGATGTGGAGCTGGATGGAATCGTTCAGAATATTGAACAGCGTTACCGGGTTAAAGTGATATCCTGCGGGCTGAATCTGCACTGTATCTGCGACCGGTGTTTAAAAAAACAGGAATGCCCTTTGCCCTAACGGCAGGGTAAATATAAATAAAAGGAGAATTTTATAATGGAATTGAAAGGAACAAAAACAGAGGCAAATCTTCGGGCGGCTTTTTCGGGAGAGTCGGAGGCAAGGAATAAATACACGTATTTTGCAAGCGTTGCCAAAAAAGAAGGCTACGAGCAGCTTGCGGAGATTTTTTTGAAAACGGCTGAAAATGAAAAAGAGCATGCCAAGCTCTGGTTCAAGGAGTTAAAGGGTATAGGCGATACTGCCGAGAATCTGAAAAATGCCGCCGCGGGCGAAAATTATGAATGGACGGATATGTATGCCACCTTTGCCAAAGAGGCAGAGGAAGAGGGCTTTACCGCCCTTGCCGCAAAATTCAGGGCTGTGGCAGCTATTGAGAAATCCCATGAGGAGAGATATCTTGCCCTGCTGAACAATGTGGAGATGCAGAAGGTCTTTGAAAAGAGCGAGGAGGTTATGTGGGAGTGCCGTAACTGCGGCCATCTGGTAATCGGCAAAAAAGCGCCGCAGGTCTGCCCGGTATGCGCGCATCCGCAAAGCTTTTTTGAAGTGAGAAAAGAAAACTATTAAACAAACGCGAGGCGGATATGTATTGTACAAGAAATATAACAGAGCAGCTTGTTTGGGTCGGCGCCAATGACCGCCGGCTGAGTATGTTTGAGGGCATCTATTCGGTGCCGGACGGCGTATCCTATAATTCCTACCTGCTGCTGGATGAAAAAACGGTGCTGTTTGATACCGTGGATCAGGCCGTAGGCAGGCAGTTTTTTGAAAACCTGGTAGGCGCGCTGAAGGGAAGAGACTTGGATTATCTGGTGGTGCACCATATGGAGCCGGACCATTCGGCTGTTATGGAGGAGCTGATTGCCAGATACCCCGGGGTGCGGATCGTCTGCAATCAGAAATCGCTGCAGATGATCCGGCAGTATTTTACCTTTGATATCGATTCCCGGGCGGTCGTTGTCAGGGAAGGGGATGTGCTGGAAACGGGAACGCACCGCTTTACCTTTATAATGGCGCCTATGGTGCATTGGCCGGAGGTCATGGTGACCTGTGAGCCGGAGAAGGGAATGCTGTTTTCCGCCGATGCTTTCGGCAGCTTTGGCGCCCTTAACGGCGCGCTGTTTGCCGACGAAGTGGATTTTTCGCGGGATTATCTGGACGAAGCACGCCGCTATTATACCAACATTGTAGGAAAATACGGCGCGCAGGTGCAGGCGCTGCTGCAGAAGCTTGCCGATAGGGAGATCCGGCTGCTGCTTCCTTTGCACGGCTTTGTATGGAGGAAGGATATTCGTTTTCTGTTTGAAAAGTATCAACTTTGGAGTGCGTATCTTCCCGAGGAGCAGGGGGTTATGATCGCCTACGGTTCTGTGTATGGCGATACCGAAAATGCCGCGGAGATTCTGGCTTGCCGGCTGCGCGAGCAGGGCGTAAGGACCTGTATGTACGATGTTTCGGTTACGCCGGCTTCGGATATTATTTCCGCGTGCTTCCGCTGGAGCCATCTGGTATTTGCGTCCATTACCTATAACGCGGGCGTGTTTGTTTCCATGGAATCCCTGCTGGCGGATCTTGCCGCGCATAATCTGCAGAACCGCACGGTGGCGTTTATCGAGAACGGCTCCTGGGCGCCGCAAAGCGGAAAGCTGATGCGTCAGAAGCTGGAAGCCTGCAAAAATATGACGTTTGCCCAGAATACGGTAACGATAAAATCGTCGGTTAAGGAGGAGCAGCTGGCGCAGATCACGGCCCTGGCGCAGGAGCTCTGCGCAACGGCCAAGGCGCCGGAGCAGCCCGCGCGGCAGGCTAATCCTCTGCAGAATCTCTCTTACGGCCTGTTCGTACTTTCGGCAAATGAGGGCGGAAGGGATAACGCCTGTATTATCAATACGGCAATCCAGGTAACCAGCAATCCGGAGCAGCTGCTGATTGCGGTCAACAAGGGGAACCTTACCCATGATATGATTGTGTCCTCCAAAAAATTTGCGCTTTCGGTGCTTTCACAAAACGCCGGCTTTGCGGTGTTTAAGCGTTTCGGCTTTGTCAGCGGCCGGGATACCGATAAATTTGCAGGGCTGACGGAGGAACGTACGCCGCAGGGGCTGCGGTATATTTCTGAGGGCGCCAACGCGGTGTTTGACGCGGCTGTGCTGCAGATGCAGGACTGCGGGACGCACACGGTCTTCCTTGCACGGATACAGGATATGCAGGTGCTTTCCGATGCGCCTTCCGCAACGTATGCGTATTATCACCGGTACATCAAGCCTCAGCCAAAGCCGGCTCCGGCGTCTGAAGGCGGCAAAAAGCGGTATGTATGCAAAATCTGCGGTTATGTGTATGAAGGCGAGGAGCTTCCGCCGGATTTTGTCTGCCCCATCTGTAAGCACGGGGCGGCGGATTTTGAACTGAAAGAATAAAAGGAGATGTTTTTTATGAAATATGTTTGCGACTTGTGCGGCTATGTGTATGACGAAGCCCTGGGCGATCCCGAAAACGGCATTGCGCCCGGCACAAAATGGGAGGATGTTCCCGAGGATTATGTGTGCCCGCTTTGCGGCGTGGGAAAGGATCAGTTTTCCCGGGAATAACGGACTTGCGGCCGGAGAATGATCTCCGGCCGTTTTTTTACTTGTGCTGATACTGAAAACCGTTGAAAAAAGGAAACGGTTCTGCTATGATATACCGTAGAAAGTGAGGAGAGAGATATGACGCCGAAAGAAAACAGATATGAAACGATGCAGTATGCCCGCTGCGGAGAAAGCGGACTGAAATTGCCGCGGGTTTCCCTGGGCCTGTGGCATAATTTCGGCAGCGGGGACAGCTTTGAAAATATGACGAAGATGTGCCTTGCCGCCTTTGATTTGGGAATTACGCACTTTGATATTGCCAACAATTACGGCCCGGTTCCCGGCAGTGCGGAAGAAAATTTCGGCAGAATTTTAAAACAGCAGCTGCACGCCTACCGGGACGAGCTGATTATCAGCACCAAGGCGGGCTATCATATGTGGGAGGGGCCCTACGGCGACGGCGGCAGCCTGAAATACCTGACGGCCAGCCTGGATCAGAGCCTGCGGCGGCTGGGAGTGGAGTATGTGGATATCTTTTACCATCACCGCCCCGATGCAGACACGCCGGTGGAGGAGAGTATGCTGGCCCTTGACCGCGCGGTAAAAAGCGGAAAGGCGCTCTATGCGGGGCTTTCCAATTACAGCGGAGAACAGATGCTTGAGGCCGCCCGGATCCTGCGGGAGCTGAAATGCCCGTTTGTCATCAACCAGAACCGGTATTCGATTTTAGATAGGGGAATTGAAGAAAACGGACTGCTGGCGGCGGCCGGACAGGAAAAAAAGGGCGTGATTATCTTTTCACCCCTTGCCCAGGGCTTGCTTACCGACCGGTATCTGAACGGGATTCCCGAGGGCAGCCGTGCAAAGAGAAATGTGTTTTTAAAGGAGGCCTCGATTACGCAGGAGAAGATCCGTATGCTGTGCAGACTCCGGGAGGTGGCCCGGCAGCGGGGAGAAACGCTTGCGCAGATGGCGCTGGCCTGGGTACTGCGCAAAAAAGAGGTCACCGGTGTGCTGATCGGCGCTTCGTGTCCGGAGCAGATCCGCGAAAATGCAGGCGTGATTGCCTCGGCGCCCTTCAGCGCGGAGCAGGAGGCGCTGATCGACGCCATCTGCGCGGAGGGATGATTTGGGAGAAATGCTGCTCTGCTTTATAATAAATGGTTGAAAATCAATATTAATAATGGGAGAACTAAAAAGTGGAAAATTTGGGATTTTCGATGTTATGGTATTGGTTGGCATATTTTATAGTTACAGGAATAGGCGTGTTGCATACGATTTTTAATATTGCAGTGCTGCATATGAAATCGATGAAAGAGAGTGATGGCATGGGAGAAGGGTATGAAAAAACAAAGCCATGGCATCCTTTATATAATATAATCGTATTTCCGATATTTGCATATCTTTATTTTAACGGCTTAGAAGCAGTCGCTTTATCCAATGTAGTTTCAACATCGCTGCTTTGGGGAACCATGACGGTGGTATTTGATGTTATTGGCTGGGTACTCATCAAGCATCCCTGGTCCTTAACATTCAGGGAATTTTATATAGAGTATCAGCCTTGGATCACTTTGATCTATATAACGATATATGCAAGTCCCTTTATAGCGTATGGCTTTATGCGCCTGTAAAAATAAACTTTTTGCTTCTCTCCCGTGGAGCGGACGCTTTGGGGGAAACGTGACAATAACAGGTTAGACGAAAGGCAGGGCAAACCGGGGGAAGCGGTTTGTCCTGCCTTTTTTACGGAGAAAATTTTTTCTTATTTTACCTGCTCGATATGGACGTCCAGCTGGTTGAAGGGAATGGTCAGGTGCGCTCTGTCAAAGGCCAGCTTTACCTGCTCGTTCATATAAAAATTCAGGGCCCAGTAGGCTTTTACCCCACACCCACACGCCGATATTGATGGCGCTGGCGGCGTGCTCTGTTACCACGTAAGCCGGCGCGGGATCTTCCAGGGCCAGGCCCGGGGCGGCCACTAAATCGGCTAAAATCTGCTTGGCCGCGGAAAGATCGTCGTTGTAGCTGATGGAAAAAACCATGTCCAGCCGGCGCGTTTCCTCGGCGGAGTAGTTGATGATTTTGGCGGTGGAGATTTCGCCGTTGGGAATAAAGATCTTTTTGTTGTCCGGTGTTTTCAGCGTGGTATAAAACGGCGTGATATTTTCCACCATGCCCGAGACAGAGTTGGTTTCGATAAAATCACCCTTGGTAAGGGGGATGATCAGCAGCAGAAAGCCGTCGGTCATATTACTTAAAAAATCTTTTACCGCAAGGCCTACCGCGCTGAACAGGGCGATTAAAGAGGAGGCCTTAATACCCAGCGTTTCTGCGGTAACCAGACCATCGCTTTTAAAACGATGTTTACAATTTGCGGGATGCGCTTGTGCGCCGAGGCGTCGATCTTGCTTCTTTGCAAAATACGCCGGATTGGTTTTCCGCTGCCTTTGTCAAGGCAAGGCCGGTGATCAACATGATAATCACTAACAGGAATTTAAGAGCGTTGTTCTGCAGGAACAGCTGCTCTCCCCAATTGGCTGAAAGTGTAATTTCATGATGGACGCTTCTTTTATATACCTTTTACGGAATCCCCGCCAGCTAAAATAACGCGCGAAAGCGCTATAGCGCGCACAGCCTGAGGATCAGACGGTGCAGTGCTACGGCAGGAAGCTGTTTTCCCGTTTTCAGGCCCTCGTCAGCTTCATAGCATAAATCAACGGCCTGCTTTAGCTTTTGCTCGCTGAGCTTTTCACACGTTCGCTGCAGGCGGGCAAAGACGAAATCCCGGATTCCCAGCGCGGCGATGATTTCCTGCTTCTGGGCTTTTTCCTGCTGCAGCAGCTTAAAGCGGAGCAGCTGACGATACTGCCGGGAAACTGCGCCCAGAATATACAATGGCTCTTCCTTCTGCACCAGCATCCCGCTTAAGAGCGCCAGGGCTTTTTGGGCATCCCGCTCTGTGACGGCGTCGGTCATTTTAAATATATTATACTCCTTGCAGGGTGTAACGGCCGCCAGAATATCTTCTCTTTTTACCTGCCCCTCCTTTACATAGCAGCTCAGCTTTTCCAGCTCGGAACAAAGCGCTTCGGGCCGGGAATCGGCATACTCGGTTAAAAAAAGCGCGTCGCTTCTTTCAATGGAAAGGCCGCTGCTCTTGAACGTTTTTTCAATCCAGCGTATCAGCTCGGGGCTTGAGAGCGGGGCAAAGTCCACCGTGTATTTTTGCAGCGCTTTAAACAGCTTTCGGCGCTTGTCCGGCGCCGCGGCGCAGAAGACCAGAACCGTAAAATCCGCAGGGCTTTCCAGATAGGTCAGCAGACGCTCTTCCTCTTCGCTCTTGCTTTTGGTTAAAAACATACTGTCTTCTACGATAACCAGCCGCTTTTCTCCCATAAAGGGAACCGTTTCGCACTGCGCACAGATTTCTTCGGCCCCGGCGGAGGGCCCTAAAAGCGTCAGGTTTACCTCCCGCAGGGCGGGATCGATCACAGCTGCCTCCAGCTGCTTCAGGGCGCTGGCCTTTACATATTCCTCTTCCCCGGAAAACAGATATACCGGGAAAAGCTGTCCCTCCCGTAGGGTTTTAAAAAACTCATTATGATTCATGGAAATACCTCGTGGTAGACTTTAAATTGGATATCCTCGTTTATTATACAGCGTACCATGCCGTAATAGCAAGTCCTATATAAAGCCCGGCAGGCAGGATGCTCCGTTTTGCGGCAAATTACCGCGTCGGCAGATATTTTGGGGTTTTCGCTTACGGCGATGTCGAACCGCACAGCGGGAATCTGTTTGCTTTGGGGCGGATGAAGGTATACGCTGTATCCCTTGCAGAGCAGCTGAAGCCCTTCTCCCTGCAGGCTGAAAACGGCATCGCCGCAGCGGAGCGTCTGCTCCGGAGAGAGGCGGACGGAAGAATACAGCTGATTTTCGTCCGGAGTGAATATTCCGGGCGCAAGATATACGGTTTCCACCTCCAGTCCTTCGGCAAGGGCGAAAACCAGAGTCTCTGCATCCTGCGCCGAGAGCAGAAACACGCCCTTTACCGGGCCGATGTTTTTTCCGATATACTGCATCTGCGTGTGGAGAGAAGCTTTATTTAAACCGATAATAAAGTTTTCACCGCCGCAGCGGACATGTACACATTGACCTTCCTCTAAACTCAGAACACGGATCTCAGCGCCTTGATACTGCGGAAGATAGCTTTGCAAGCCTGTTGCCAATACAGCCACGGTTAAAACGACGGCGATTCCGGCTTTTAGGCGCGGCTTGATGCGCGTAAATCGAGAACAGACCAGCACCAGAAGCAGGAACAGGGGAATGATTGCCGCGGGAAGGGCAAGTGTAGTCAGCTTAGGCAATTCTGCAAGCGGCTCGGATATTTTTAAAACCGCGGCCATCAGCCAATAGGGGGCGTAAAATAAAACGGAAAAGCCGTTCCATATAAAGGATAACGGCAGCACAAGAACCAGCAGTATGAGCGCCAGCGACGCCACCGGAACCAAAATGAGATTCGCCAGCAGGGAAGCGGCCGGAAGAAAGGAAAAATTATACAGTGCAATGGGAAGAGTGGCGATTGTTGCGCCTAACGAAACAGAAAGTGAGCTTAACAGCCGTCGAAAATGATGCGCATGCTGAAAAGATCCATTGCATACTGCGATACCGAAACAGGCGGCAAAGGAGAGCTGAAACGAAAGATCGAATAAACGGAAAGGATTCAGGAGTAAAATGACCGTTCCGGCAAAGCCCAACGCGTTGAGCATATCATAGCGCATGCCCCAGATACCGGCACCGAGGGTAAGCAGCGCCATCAGGGATGCCCGTACAATGGAGGGGGCAAAGCCTGTAAAAAAACAATAGAATGCAATAAATGCCGCGTTCAGTATAAATTTTATGCCGGAGGGAAGGCGCAGGAATTTCACTACCGCACCCAGAAACGACAAAAGGATTCCTACGTGCAGCCCGGAGACTGCCAGCAGATGCGAGGTGCCGCAGGAGGAAAAGAGCGAATAGGTGTACGTGCTCAGGCTGCTTTTATCGCCTGTGACCATGGCATAGAGAATGGCGGCGCAGTCTTCATCAGGCACGCCGGCATTGATTTTTGCGCGTATCGCATCTTTTAGTTCATATAGCCGGTGCTCCGGGCTTGTATTTTGCGTTAAAATTTGAAAGGCGGAAGCTGAACAGCTGTATCCGATATTATCGGCCAGGTTTGTAAGCGTGCGGTCTACCTCTCCAGGATTTTCTGCGTACAGAGTATAGGGAAAAAGGCTGCCGTATACCAGGATCATATTGCCGTGAGCGATATCCGGGGCGGAGGGGAGCAGCACGCTTACCCTGCATGGCAGCGCAGCGGCCTCCGGGGTAAAAAGTGTTACATCCTCCAGCAGCACCACGGTGCAGGTTTCTTTTTGTCCTATGGAAACAACGGTGCCGCTCAGCGCACAGTCTGCGGAGCTTTCCGTATATTCTTGATAGGAAAATGCGGCGGAAAACGAACCGGCCGCAAAGAAAAGAATGAGAAAGAGGAGCAGCAGCCGGTGCTTTTTCCATAGCAGGCAGCCTGGCAGAAGCAGTAAAATCAAACAGATCAGAGCGACCGGCATTTGCCGCAGAGCGATGCCGGTAAGAATTCCCAGAATAAGTGCTGAAACGCTGAAGAAAAATGGGCGGCGGTTCATGCTTGCTTTAAAGAGGCAATATAGGCCTCTGGCAGATTCAGCAGGGGATGGTCTATTCGGATATTCCTGCTGAAGCAGGAACGCGTTTGTCCGTTTTGCAGCAGCTGTGCCTTTGTTGCGCCGGAATAGCTGCAGGCGGTAATCACCATGGAATAGACCGCTGCATATTCCTGCTCGGCGGTAAGGTCGGGGTACAGATTAAAATACTCTTCTCCTAAATCGATAATGATGGTATCGCCATTGAGCAGGACGTTGTTTACCAAGCCGTCGGTTTCACGCAGAGCGGGATGAATCGTGCAGATATATTCATGAATAAACTGGCTTAAATCACCGCTTCCGGGCATGCGCGATACGAGCATAGAAGTATGCGTCAGCTCGGTTCCCGCACTGCTGGGGGTAAAGATATCGATTTGGCTGCGAATAAAATTAAAATAGTATACAGCCTCCTCTTCACGGGAATACAGTTCATTTCCGGCAGTGTCCTTTACAGTCAGTGAAATATATTCCGTGCCGGGATAAATACAGTCCAGCGCGCTGACGATGGCCTGAGGCGCCAGCCATTCGCTGGGCGGAGTCCAGGAGGGCGGAGCGGTCAGCGTTACCCGCAGCGTCTTTTTTTCCTCATAGAATTCCGGAGCGGAGGCCAGTGTGAAGCCAGAGGTAAAAATGTCGGCGCCGGATTCTAAGGAGATCAGCGCTGAAACGATAGCCGAGGCATAATCGTTGTCCTGTATGGTAATGCTTACAGTCTGCGGCAGCAGATAGCGCCGGCTTTCATCTTGAGTATAGATTACGGCATAAAAGGTATCAATGAACGGTTCATTGTTTTCTTCTGCCCGCAGGATTGCCTTATAGCGGTTTAAAAGATCACTGATCGTTCCGCTGTAAGCGGAAAACAGCATCAGCGGGCGCTGCGGCAGGCCGGGTACGGTCAGTTGTTTTCCCTCAACGGTTATGTTGATAAACTCAATTTCCGGAAAATCGGTATAGGTAGAAATCAGTACGGAAAGACAGGCGCAGAAGAGCTCAGGCGCCATTTCGGAAAAGTGCCAGGACATATCAATATATAAGATATTCTGTACCAGCATCAGATTACGGCATTGGACACCTTCAGGAAAAATAGATTTATAGCCCGCGTCCGTACCGTGCAGCAGAGCATCCATAACGTCAAAATAAAAGGATTCTTGATTTTTTCGCTTCAGCTGCTGGGTAGAGGCCAGTACATGGCTGTTATCGGCAGAAGGATAATAAAGCGATACTGTTTCAGATTTTTGTACCGGCATTTCATAGGGAGTAAAAATGATTGCCGGGTCACGGCTTGGCAAAGGCTTTTCTGGAGCCGTGCAGGCGGAAAGCACCAGTGCGGGCAGCAGAAGAAGCACGGCAAGGATTTTTTTCAATCGTTTACCTCCAGATAACGCATAAAGCTTTCATAGCTGATCAACCAGCATCGGCGTTTATATACCAGCTCCAGCGGCGCACCGCTGATAATATAATTGGCGTTCTGCGTTCTTATTTTAAAAGAAACCTGAACGATGGCGGTTTTTCCGTCATCGGATATGGTATAATTTTTATCGGCGGAAAAATCCGTCATAATTAAATTTCTGTATTCAAACTGTTTGGTCATTTCTTCTAAAAGGGGAAGCGTTACCGAGGCGCCGTCTTTATCCCCTAAATAATAATATAGTTTATTCCATTCTAAAGCGGAATAATGTTCCAAAGCCATTTTTACAGCATTGGAAGGGGTAAGGATATACTCGGTACTGCGCGTTAGAGGACCCAGAGGAGAAGAATCATTATTCGTTTGCCCGAAGCCCATTTCAAAGGAATCCGGACGCTGCGCTGCGCCACTGATGTGGAGATAGATTTGTACCTGTGAAAAGTTTCCCAGCTCACAAACGGTATTGACAATAGAATAAATTGCAAGCTGACGGTTCTTGCGGGTATCTTCTGCGGTGTCTCCCTCCGTGTCCAGCAAAAAGCCATCGCTTAAGGTAACATAAAGGTATTCTTTATTGGAATCAATATCCAGCAGCTTTGTATTTTGACCAAAGCAGCCCGTAAGCTCCGGGCGTTGACCCGATGGCCCCGCAAGCAGCGCGGTGATGGCATAATATTCCACGGGATGCTGAGAGGATACCTCCACACTGATGGATGAGCGAATCAGCATGGGTTCATCATAATAACGGAAATATAGAGGCATCAGCGAGGTCGGCTCCGAACCGGAGGATTCCTGCAGGGGCGCTACGGGGTCACCCTGGGTCTCATTGATATAACCCGCGCTGCAGCCGCAGATACAAAGCAGAGCTGCACATAACAGAAGGGAAAAAATTTTTTTCATTCAGTTGCCTCCTTTTGTACCAGCGGCAAAGTTACGGTAAACGTAGTACCCTTATTCAACTGGCTCTGTACTTCGACGCTGCCGCCATGCTGATCTACGATTTGTTTTACAATAGAAAGTCCCAGACCGGTGCCGCCGGCCTGGCGCGATCGGGCCTTGTCCACGCGGTAAAAACGCTCGAAAAGATGAGGAAGGTTTTCCTCCGAAATACCGATGCCCTGATCCGATACCGAAAATATAGCGCTGCTGAGCGTTTGCGTCAGTGTAACGGTAATGGTAGTATTTTCGGGCGAATACTTGATGGCGTTATCAATCAAATTAGTACAAAGCTGCTGCAGCCGCAGCTCGTCGGCCTGCAGGGTTACTTCGCTGTATTCGTAGGAAATGGTGATATGCTTTTTTCGGGCCAAAGGCTCTACTGTATTTACAATGCGCGCCAGCAGCTCGTTCCATGCTACCGGGGTAAGGATCAGCGTTTCCATTCCTTTATCGGTTTTTACTAATGTCAGCAAATCATTAATGACCAGAGAGAGGCGGTCAATTTCAGCATTGATATCGGTCATGAATTCCCGGTACAGCTCTACCGGTGCGTCGGGCTGCGTCAGCAGGGCCTCGGAAAGAATTTTCATAGAGGCCAGCGGCGTTTTTAATTCGTGGGAAGCATCCGATACAAACTGGTTGCGGGAGGAATCCAGATTTTCCAGGCGCGAAGTCATCATGTTAAAGGCTTTAGCCAGTTCTCCAAACTCTGCGATCTCATTTTCGTCTACTCGCACGGAAAAATCGCCGCCGCGCATTTTTACGATGGCGCGGTTGAATTTGCGGATGGAGAGTGTAAGGATATTGGTTACATAAAAGGTAACGCCGCCGATCAGCAGGGTAAATACGGCGCCGAAAATCATCAGGCCGCGGCTGACGGAAGAGATATTTTCCACGATATCCTGTACGGGAGAGGTGAGCAGTAAAATGCCGGAGATTTCGCCGCCGGTAATCACCGTTTGTGTGTAATAGGCGGCCCAGTATTTGTTTTTAGCATTTCCCAGGTAAGGGTTGTCTCTGGTAACGGTATGGCTGCTGATTTCAAAAACGTGATATCCCATGGCTGAATCCGCGCCTTCCTCCAGCACCGCCCGGATCTCTTCGGCCTCAGGATGCGTGCCGTTCAGGCGGCAGAATGTATCCACCTGCACGATACCGTTGTTATCAATAAACAGAATACGGCCATTTTGGGCAATCGCGCAGGAGGAGAGGATTTCATAAATGTAATTGGGATTTCTGTCGGCCATATAAGGCGTCAGATCCAGGGCGCAGTCGCCAAGAGCCTTTTTTTGGTCATCCGCACGCTGCTGCAGAAAATATTTGCCTACAAAGGTAGTTACCGAAAGCGTGATGATGGCCAGTGCCGCCACGACGATCAGTACATAGGTTACTCCTAAAAGAATGTTCAGGCCGGGTTTAAGCTTCTGCAAAGTAGTAGCCGACCCCCCATTTGGTATAAATATATTCCGGTGCGTCCTGGCTGGCTTCAATTTTTTTGCGCAGGCGGCGGATATGTACATCTACCGTGCGGATGTCGCCGGAATAGTCGTGCCATATCAGTTTTAAAAGATCTTCCCTTTTATATACCTTGCCGGGATTGGTAATGAGCAGCAGCAGAATATCGAACTCCTTGGCCGTAAGGTCGGCTTCCTTTCCATGAATGTATACACTGCGTTTTTCCCGATCCACCACCATGTTCTTTACAGTGATAATAGCTGGCATTTTAACGGTACTTTCTGAGGCGCGGCGCAGAAAGTTTTTCATCCTTACTTTTAGCTCCAAAATATTAAAGGGCTTGGTGATATAGTCGTCTGCCCCGAATTCAAGCCCCATGATCTTATCCATATCGTCTGATTTTGCGGTAAGCATGATGATGGGGACCATGGAGGTTTCGCGAATTCTGCGGCAGACTTCGGTTCCGCTGATGCCCGGAAGCATAACGTCCAGCAAGACGATATCAAAATTTCCACTGAAAAACTTTTTAATGGCGTCCTCGCCGTCAAAGGCGGGGGTGACCTCATAGCCGTCCTGCTCCAGGCTGAATTTCAGCCCCTTTACGATCAGTGGTTCGTCATCTACTACAAGTACTGCTTTTGCCATGGTTACCTCCGTATTATAGTAAAAAATCAATGTATCTGTATTATAGCATAAGATTTTCAGAATATCTATATTAAAACTGAAAAATTTATTTTTTGTTCAGGTAAAACTTTTTTCAATCTTTACCGGAAGGGTGAAAATTTAAAAGTTGTTTACAAAAGTGCGCCGTGCTGTTAAACGATAAGGGGCAAAAAGTATTTTTGTTTACAGGAAGTGACGCTTTTGCATAAAGATTATCGGTTTTGTATATTGAAAAGTACGGCGGCGGTTCTGGCAGTGCTCCTGCTGCTGTGCATGAATGTGCTGGCGGCCTATGAAGACCGCTCCACCGGTGCGTCGCTGGATATTACCGCGGCGGGCGCCATTTTGATTGACATGGATACCGACAGCATTCTTTATAAAAAAAATATCAGCGATCAGTGCCGGCCGGCCAGTCTTACCAAAATGATGACGCTGCTGGTAGCTTATGAAAATACAAAGGACCGGCAGGAGGAATATATTACCGTTACTCCTGAGATGATTGATGTTCCCGATGGCAGCTCCAATGCGGGACTGGCCGCGGGCGACCGGATTACGATACGGGATCTGTTTTATGCCATGATGCTGCCCAGCGGCAATGACGCGGCAAAAACGCTTTCTTATGCTGTTTCCGGCGGCGAGACTGCGTTTGTGGAACTGATGAACGCTAAGGCGCAGGAAATAGGCATGAAGGATACGCGCTATGCCAATACGCACGGCTTTGATGAAACCGGCCATTATACCACGACCTATGATCTTGCACTGTTGGCATATACGATTTCAGAGATTCCGGAGCTGGTGCAGATTTTTTCCAGTTATCGGTATACGGCCGTAATCTACCGTGAAGCGGAGCAGCTTACTGAAAATGATGATCCGGTTACTGGTAAGGCGGAAATCACGTTTTATAACAGCAATCATATGATCAACCCGAACCGGGCGGAGTATTTCAGCGGCTTAAAGGGAATTAAAACCGGATATACGCAGCTGGCCGGTAATTGCCTGGCAAGCTATTATGAGAGCAATGGCCGCCGTCTGATCGCCGTGGTGACCAATGATCAGCAGGCCCGGCGCGACGCGGATACAAAAACATTGATCAACTATGGCTTAAATCATTTCGATACGTTTGATCTGGTAGAGGTATTCGGCGCCAAAACGTATATTGTGGACGCCGGGAATGCTGATATTTCCGATGAATCCAACGGTCAGCTTGCCCTTTACCTGGAGGATGCGCCGGAGCCTAAATTTATTACCGTAAGCAAGAGCGACGGAACGAAAATCCGTGCTCTGCAGGATATTGTTACCGTGCGCAAGCCGGCGGTCAGTGCGCCGGTCTTCTCGGGCGACTATGTGGGGGACATCGAATTTGTCTATAATGGACAGATCATCTATACCGCCCGCGCGCTGGCCTCCCGCGATATTGACGCCGATATCCAGAGCCCGGCGGATTTGGTTTCCCTGGGTATTAAGGGAAAAATGCGCCTTTCCTTTGGTTTTTTGACCGAACAGTATTTCTGGATTCCCGCGCTTTCGATCATCGGCCTGGCAGTGCTGATTATTGCTTTTGTTACAGTCAGAAGGAGACAGGTCTCCCGTGTGCGCGCTCGGCAGAAAAATGTGCTGAGCCGCCGGCAGAAGCGGCGTCGCCCCGGCGACCGCCCGGGCAACAGAACGATGCTCTGATTCAAAAAAACCCGCACACCGTGCGGGTTTTTTGGTATATTGCGGATATTTTTTTTGAAAATGCGGTTGAAACAAAGGAGAAGACCATATCCGGGGAAACCGGAAGCATAGCCGACAAAGAGAGATTTCTGCGTCCCGGGGGGCGGCTTTTTCGGAACAGCTCTGTTTACAGGAAAGAGCCTCCCGTTTTTCAGCCGGGGATCTCCGCTGTGCCTATATTTTTTTAGGGCTATTGACAAGCCCGCAGAGAAAGATATAAAATAAAAAAGAAGATTTATGAAAAATGCAGTATAACCGTGCGTTCCGGCGGCTTTACGACCGTTCCCAATTGGATTCTGCGCACGGTAAACAGGGGCGGCGCAGGCTGTTTTTATATCGAATGGCAGAACGGAAAAAGGAAACGCCGTATCGGGCGGAAATCAAATAGCGAAGCGGGCCGTTTTTCTCTTTGCAGCCCGGGAGATACGGGCGGCCGCCGGGCGCTGGAGGATACGGTACGGATTTTAAACCGTTCGGCCTGTGAATAGGACGGCGGTCAGGAGTTGAGTGACGAGACTCCGGGCCGGTATTCGGCGTGTATACTTGATAACAGAATAATGATATGATGTTTTTTGTTAATTAAATACAGTTAATTAAATATTAAAAAATATTGACAAATAATTTAAAAAAGGTATACTGTGAGAAAAATAATGGAGGAAAAAAGAAAATGACTCTTAGATGTAAAAAATTGGTATTTTAGGAAAAATAGCAGTGGCTCTTATAGTGTTTCTTCTTTTTATGATGACTTTATTTATGAATGTAAAGGGATTAAATCAGCGGTGGCATTTTAATTTTGACAACATTGGATTTAATCTTGCAAAATCCGGTTGGGAAGCGGGGTATGGTGGAAATGTTTCTATAACAAATGAGCATTCACGTTCAGGAAACTATTCGCTTAAACTTACGGGAAGATATCGCTCTTGGCATTCTCCTGCTTTGCAGTTAGATAGAATTTTTTATGAAGGAGGTCCGGGCGTTTATTCTTTTACAGTCTATGTAATGGTTAATAATTTAGATTCTACTTGCCGTAAATATGGAAGAAGTATTATTCGAGGATATGAGGATATTTCTTTGTATATGGCAACATGATGCTAATTATTTTGGACCGATTGCTTCGGCAAATTTATTTTCCGGGCAATGGACTTGTATACAAGGTGCAGTGAGTGTAACAAGTGACGATATTCATAGAGGTAATTTTTATTGGATGCTTGATTGTATTGATCCTACGGACAATCAAGTTATTTATATAGATGATTTTGACATTTTTAAGTTGTATGATAATCCGGATAAAAATAGTAATAATAGCTTTATTATTAATGATAAACCATATATAAAAGGATATCCTTATTGGGAAATAGGAAATAGAACCGGAGAAGAAGCCGTTGATTGGTATTTTGAACATATAGGTGATTATCCTGTTTCGTCTATGAATGAAATGGTTTATACGCTTACCCGGGAAAAAATTGAACAATTTCAATTAAAATTAACTTACGATATAGAAAGAGATTGGCTGAATAGTATGGTTAAGGATGAATTAGCTAATGCTATAGATGCAAATAGAACATTATTAGGGGCGTTTTCCTCTGAAATAGGGTATATTTTTACAGGGGAAGAAATATTAAATTCTATGAACGCTAATGCATCAAAGTTTAAAGCTGACTTAACAGTATTTAGTAATCACTTGAGTATGATAAAAAATACATCTAATCACACACAAGACCGACTTACCTATTCTATTTATTTAATGAGAAATGATTATTTTGATGGATATCAATATAGAATTATGCGTTCTGACGGGATTTTAAAAAGCGGAAATATTAATAGAGAGTTGTACTATTTGTTAAGTGGTTACTGTAGTGAATATTATGATTTGACTACATATAACCGTCCGAGTGTTAATAGAATTTTTGTTAATTATTCTTATCTTTCTGAGGAATATTACTATAGTTTAATTTCCGGAGGGTCTTTATGATCGCTTTAAAAGAAATGCAATCTATGTCAAAAATAAAGCTTGGTTTAATCATAATTGCCCTGCTTCTTCTGGCAGTCCTTCTGGCCGTGTCGGCCTTTGGGACGTATACCTATTTGACTGCTTCGCCGCAGATTGCGCAGGCGGAGCTGTCCCGCGCGTTCAGCGGCCGCCTTGTTCTGCCGGAGAACGCCGTTTGCCAAGGGACGGTGGAAAAGCTTGACCGCCTTGGCTTCCGGGCATCCTATTCGGCTTATGGCGGAACGTATGCCCCAAAGCAGCTGCTTACAAGCGAAAAGATTGGGACGGACGTGGACGGCGCGCCCTGTTTTTTTGCTTGCCGACGGCAGCCTTATGACCGCGCCGCAGTGGAAGGAGCTTGCGCCTGCGGATCTTACCGGCTTTGCCGCGGCGGCGGGTCTGTCTTACGGCACGACGATTTTCTATCAGAACGGACCGTTTTTCCTGTATATTCATGTGTTCTGCAGTGATTACAGACGGGCGGGCTCTTGGCTGTACCGGGAAATTGCCGATTATATTTCCGCTCATATCGCGCAGGATCCTCAGCAGGACTGGGCGGATCTGGCGCAGAATTGGAAATAGCGGACGCTCCGGGGCGGCCGGATGGAAAAAAAGCTTTCCTTTGCCTTTTGGCAGAGGAATTTTTTTGTTTTTGGGTATTTTTCAAAAATAGAACTTTTACGCCATTCTTCGTGCAAGGAAAAGTTTATGCGGGGCAGAATTATTGTTTAAGGAGATGAAAACCATGGAATTAGTTTTAAAACTGGAAGGAGAGCTGGATCACCACAGCGCCAAATCTATCCGGCGTAAGCAGGATACTGAAATTTTAAAAAGCGGCGCCGAGGTCATTATATTTGATATGAGCGGCCTGACGTTTATGGACAGCAGCGGTATCGGGGTGTTGCTGGGACGGTATAAGCTTTTTGCCACAAGAAAGCTCTACATAACCTCCCCTGCCGAAAGCGTTGACCGACTGCTGAAAATGTCCGGCATTTATTCGGTGATGCCAAAAACAGAAAGGAGGAACAGCGATGAAAAACAGCGTAAATATAAAATTTGAGTCCCAGTCGGTAAACGAGAGCTTTGCACGCATCGCGGTATCGGCGTTTTTGGCACCGCTGAATCCCACCATCAATGAACTGGCGGATATTAAAACCGCAGTCAGCGAGGCTGTTACCAACGCTATTGTACACGGCTACCGGGATACGTCGGGTTTTATTGAGATGAAAATCAATGTAGACGGAGAATGGGTACGCGTTGAGGTGATTGACGACGGCACCGGTATTGAAGATGTGGAAAAAGCGCGGCAGCCCTTTTATACTACCTGCGGCGATGGAACGCGTTCGGGTATGGGCTTTATGGTGATGGAAAGCTTTATGGATGAGCTCTATGTAGCCTCCGCGCCGGACGAAGGCACCCGGGTGGTTATGAGAAAACGGATCAGGGTGAAATAATTTGAAATGGGAAACCGAAAATACTAAGGAGCTGATTCTGCTTTCACAGGCGGGTGACGCCGCCGCGCGGGAGCAGCTGGTAAAGGAAAACGCGCCGCTGGTAAAATCTATTGTGCGGCGGTATTTGGGACGCGGCGTAGAATATGACGATTTGTATCAGATTGGCAATATGGGGCTGCTCAAAGCCATATCAGGCTTTAATACGCAGTTTGACGTGCGCTTTTCCACCTACGCCGTACCGATGATTCACAGAGAGATCAAGCGGTTTATCCGGGATAATAATACGGTAAAAATGCCGCGCTCTTTAAAGGAAATGCAGCAGAAAATTCGCTATTGCCATCAGCAGCTTTGCCTGAAGCTGGGACGGGAGCCGGGTACCCTGGAGATTGCCGAGGCGCTTGGCTGTGAGCTGGAGGAGGTATTGTTTGCCCTTGAGAGCATGAATACCTGCGCCTCTCTGGATGAGCCCTCCTACGAGGACGGCGGCGCTACGGCCATGGATCTTTTGGAGGACAAGAGCGAGCGCGCCGCTATCTGGGACAGACTTGCCCTGCGCCAGTGTCTGGAGCAGCTGGAGGAGCGGGAGCGGCAGATTATTCTTTTAAGATATTATAAAAATTATACGCAGGCGCGGATTGCCCAGTTGATGGGAATTTCCCAGGTGCAGATATCCCGTATTGAGAGCAGGACGCTTGAAAAACTGCGGAAAAAAATGCGATAAAAGCAGCCGTCTTTACAAGAAAGACGGCTGCTTTGGTGATAGGAAAAAGATTAACGCTTCAGGCTCAGCATGACCACGCCGATCAGGATCAGCGCGCTGCCAACGATCTGCACCCAGCTGATATTTTCGTGCAGGACCGCTGCCGAGGCGATCATAACGCCGACGAAGATTACGCCGGTGGTAATAGGATAGATGCGGCTTAAATCAAATTTCGATACCAGCACCAAATATAAAAGAAAGCTGGTGATGTAGCACAGCATCCCTAAAAGAGAGAGCCCGCTGAGCTTCATGTTTAAAAAGCCCTGGGAAAAACCAATGCTGAGGCCCGCGCTGCTGCCCAGCTTAAACAGGATAAGTCCCGAGCAGGAGAGAAGGACATAGATACAGGCTAATACGTACAGCATGAGAAAATCTCCTTTTTTTCAATTTAACAAAAATAACATATGATGTCCGAAAGCGCGATGAAATTGGCAAACAGCATCAGGATTACCAGCATTTTGTGCTTGCCGGTGGTTTCAATCGCCGGCAGAGAGAGCTCGGCACTGCCGCTGTCTTCTGTGTTTTTCAGTGGAAGCAGCTGCGGCAGGAACAGGGCAAACGGCAGGATGATCGGAATAAAATACCGGCCCTGGATGCCCTCTATATAGGGGACACCGACAGGGGTCCACTGCGCATAAAGGGCGGAGCATATCAAAACGGCCGTACCGGCAAAAATCAGGGCCTGTACCAGCTTAAAACTCTTTTTTATGCGTTGATTGTCGCAGGTAATACATACGGCAATGATAAAGAGGAACATATAGGTCAGGTAGCCCCAAGGGGAAACGGCGATGGTCAGCGGACCGAGCATGAACCCGATCATGGCCGAGAAGAACGTGGGGAAGGAGGCAATGAAAGTTTTCAGCAGCAGCCACAGATACGTAATCGGGTTTGATAAAACAAATTTTATTTGCTCGGTGATATTTACGCCCGCCCTGAATTCTACAAAATACCGGGAAGAGACGGCCATCCACAGCATATTAGCAGCCAGCGCGGCCAGCAGAATGGAGAATTTGAAAATCCATGCGTTTCGTTTGCTTTGAAACAGACCCGAAGGTACGGTAAAAATAAGAAGAATAAACAAAAGATATACAATTTTGCACATCGTCATAACAATCAGGCATACCGAAAGCAGCGCCAAGTACCGTTTGGGATGCTTACATTCCTCATGAGAAATTTTCAGTGCCAGCGCCACGGAGAAGAGTGCCAGGGAATTGGTGATTACATCTGCCGAAAGCGAAATTTGCTGGTGCAGGAACATCGGCATTAAGGCAATGGTAAATACGGTAAACTTTCCGAAGGGAATCAGTTTAATTGCAAAATATACCAGGGCAGTACCGAAAGCAAAATTAAAGATCCTGGCAGTATAGAATACGGCCATGGCGTTATCGGTAAACAGCCGAGCTATAAAAATACCCAGCGCCTGCGGCAGATAGCTCAGGGGGGAATATAGAGCCGCGCTGGTGTAGGGGTTTTCCGTGGTATTGATGTAATCCAGCCGGCTGCCGCTTTGGGCAAAATATTCCTGATAGTTGCTGCCGCCTATGAACAGATTTCCGGGAAATTCCCGCACCACGCCTCCGGTGGCGTCGGCTGCGGCAATAAAATTTCCGTCGGCGATATCGTAGGCACGCATATAGTGCGTCATTTCATCGGGGATCAGCTGCAATGGCAGCGCAAGCATAAAGCCGATACCGAGCACGACGGCGGCAACCAAAAAGATAAGATGCAGCTTTTTTGTTTTGGCCATTGTAAAGCATACGGCGGCAAAGCCGATAAAGAAATACAGGTAAACTGCCAGCTTTGCGCCGCGGTTGGGGAGTACGGCAAAATCATAGGTTCCGCGCAGCCGCCATACGGCGATAAAAATGATACAGAAGCCTATTAAATAGACAGCGTTGCGTTTTAAAAAGTCCCCTGTTTTCAAAAACAGCTGGTTCAATGTGTTTTTATTCATACAACCTCCAGTAAAAGAATTTTGGATTTTGTTTTAACCGAATTTTCAGCATTGCCGAAGGAGTGGCGTCAAAGGAAAAAGGCCTTCAGCTCCTGGTACAGTCTGCCGCAGGGCAGTCCCATCACGGTATAGAAATCTCCCTCGATGCGCTTGATAAAGCGTGCGCCCATGCCCTGAACGGCATAGGCGCCGGCCTTGTCCATCGGCTCGCCGGTGCGCACATAGGCGTCGATTTCCCCGTCCGTCAGCGGAAAGAATTCCACCAGGGCCGCATCCGTAAAGCAGACCTGTTTGTGGGGAGAAACAATACATACGCCGGTTAAGACCGTATGGATTTTTCCCGAGAGTTCCCGGAGTATTGCCGCGGCCTCGGGCTTGTCCGCGGGCTTGCCGAAAATGCGGCCGCCGCAGATTACCGCGGTATCCGCGCCGAGTACGGTTCGGTCGGGGTTTTTATTAAAAATTTCCTGTGCTTTGGCGGCGGCGACGCGGCGTACCTCCTGCGCGGGCGGCAGGGAAGGATCCAGAGACGGCTCGTTCTCTGCGGCCTGCACGGTAAAAGCAAGCCCTAAAAGCGTACAGATTTCTCTCCGCCGCGGGGAGGCGGAGGCAAGAATAAGCGGCGTCATTCTTCTCCCAGCAGGGCGGAACCGATAATTCCGGCATCGTTGCCCATTTCCGCCTTCAGAATTTTTGTCTGCTGCAGGGAGGCAAAGGTAACGTATTTGGGAAATTCCCGGCGCAGCGGCGCTAACAGGAACTCGCCTGCGTTTGCCACGCCGCCGCCCAGGGCAATGATTTCGGGGTCTAAAAAGTTGATTAGGCTGGCGATTACCTGCGCCAGATTGGAGACGTATTCCTCAAACAGGGAAAGGCCTGTTTTATCGCCGGCGGCCGCGGCGTCCAGCACGGTTTTGGCGGAAATCGTTTTGGCCTTGGCAATCAGGGATTCCGGGTGTGCCTCCGCGGCACGTTTGGCGTCGCGGATCAGTGCCGTTGCGCTGCAATAGGCTTCGATACAGCCGCGGTTGCCGCAGCCGCATTTTTCGCCGCCTGCCTTAAAGGTGGTATGGCCGATCTCCGCGGCGATATTATGGCTGCCGGTATACAGCTTTCCGTTGAGCACAATACCCCCGCCTACGCCGGTGCCCAGGGTGAGCATTAAAAAGTTTTTTGTTCCCCTTCCGCAGCCGTTTTGGTATTCGGCCCAGGCGGCCACATTGGCGTCGTTTCCCAAATAGACAGGTTTATCGATATACTGCTGCAGCTTTTGGCGTATCGGATAATTGACCCAGTGAATATTGCTGTTATCGGTGACGGTGCCGGCCTCATTATCCAGCATTCCCGGGGCGCCCACGCCCACATATTTTACCTCCTCCGGGCCGATATTGTTTTCCTTTAACAGGCCGAGGATCAGAGCGCCCATGTCGGCGATGATCTCGTCAAAATCCCTTCCGGCCTTTGTGGGTACGGACGCGCGGGCGGTAATTTGATGTTTTTCGTTTACAATACCGGCGGCGATGTTGGTGCCGCCTAAATCCACACCTATGGTATACATAAAGATTATTCCTCCATCCTTTTATTCTGCCGCTGCTTTATTTCCTCCATCGCGTTGTAGCCGGCCTGCTTCAGACGGGTACTGCGTGCGGCGGTTTCCATAATAATTGCCAGGTTTCTGCCCGGATGCACGGGAATGGTCAGCAGCGGAACGGAAACGCCTAAAATTTCGCGCCGGTCCTGCTCCATGCCGAGCCGGTCGTATTCTTTATTGCGGTCCCACAGCTCCATCTGGACGACTAAATCGATGCTTTTGGAATCGATCACCGCGCTGATGCCGTACATGTGCTCTACATTGATGATGCCTACACCGCGGATTTCCATCAGGTTTTTTATCACCTCGGGCGCTTCGCCGATCAGTCTGTTTTCGGAAATGCGCTTGATGATCACTGCGTCGTCGGCCACTAAGCGGTGCCCGCGCTTGACCAGCTCCAGCGCCGTTTCGCTTTTGCCGATGCCGGAATCCCCGGTAAGCAGTACGCCTAGGCCGTAAATATCTAAAAGTACGGCGTGAATACTTTGCATCGGTGCCAGGCGCAGATTCAGGTAGGCGGCCATTTCCGCCACCAGCCGCGTAGCGGTGCAGCGGCGGGAACGGAATACCACCGCGCCGCTTTTTCTGGCGCACTCAGTCAGCTGGGGGATTTCGTCTACATTGTTGCTCAGCACCATAAACGGAAAGGGGCGCTGCAGCAGGGCATTTAGTGCCTCCAGCCGCCGGGAGTCCTCCAGGGACATTAAATAGGAATATTCTGCCGTACCGATGATCTGCACCCGTTTGTTGTCAAAATGCGAGTGGAATCCGGCTAAAAACAAACCTGGACGGTTGACGTCAACGCACAGCACGTCCACAAATTTCTTTCCTCCGTCGCAGACAATGTCAAACGAAAGATCCTGCGCGAGCTTTTTCAGGGAGAGCTCAGCCAATCATATCACTTCCTTTTTTTAAACGTTCCAGAATAAGCCGGCGTACGGTTTTGGCGACGCCGTCATTTTCATTGCTTTCTACAATAATATTCGCTGCTTTTTTCGCCTCGTCCCAGGCGTTTGCCACGGCGCAGGAAAAACCGGTGTTCTGAAGCATGGTAATATCGTTTCCGCTGTCGCCGAAAACGATCAGCTCGTCCGTTTTTACACCCAGCTGTGCGCACAGGGCTTTCAGCGCCGTATCCTTGCCGGCCTTTAAGGAGGCAAATTCCAAAAACATGCGGTCGGAAGAGGCTATATTGAGCTTTTCCTGAAGCTGCGCTCCGATCGTCCGGCTGTGCCGGGCCATTTCCTCCGGCGGCCCCATGTACAGAATTTTGGAAATTTCCCTGTCCCTTATAAAAGCAAAAATATCCCCGGGGATCAGCCGGCCCATGGAGGTGGTGTTTTGAAAATACAGGTCGGAGTATTGATCCAGCGCGCTGGTATAGAGAATATCGTCGATATACAGGTGCATATGGATGTTGTTTTTCAGGGCATAGGTTATCAGAATTTCCGCGTATTCCGGCTCCAGCGGTCTGCTGTAGATGCGCTTTTTTGCAAAATTGTCATAGATCTCGGCGCCCATGGAGGCGATGGCATAACGGCAGAACGGAAGCGCGGGCAGAATTTCCTTCAGGGAATCGTACATTCTTCCGGTACATATGATAAACGGAATTCCCGCCTGCGATGCCTCCTGCAGCACGGAAACGGAATAGGGGCTGATGGTCTTGTCGTTTTTTAAAAGCGTACCGTCAAGGTCAGAGGCGATAAGTTTGAACATGGTTTTCTCCTATTTTGTCGGACAGATTTCTCCTGCGTCCACTAAAATCACGTCGTCGCCGAGCTTGCGGATCTTGCACCAGGGTATAATCAAATTTTTTGAGGAAGAAAACAGATGCAGCGGACTGAACGAGCCCGGAACAACGATGGCTTCCAGACGGCAGGAGTTTACATCAATTATTATATCACAAACACAGCCAAGCCGTCTACCGTCACAAACATTTATTACTTCTTTTCGTTTTAATTCGGAAAAAGTCATAAAAAAACCTCCGCGCTTTTTTTCAGTATATGCGGAGGCTTCTGTTTTCTTTCTTTTTTTTATTCCACCGTGACGCTTTTTGCGAGATTGCGCGGCTTATCGATATCGCAGCCCCGCTCCAGCGCCATATAATAGGCCAGCATCTGCAGGGGAAGAATTGCGGCGATGGGACGGAAGACGGGCTGGATTTCGGGCAGCTGCCAGAGAACGTCGGCTTCTTTTTCCCAAATGGCGTTGTCGCCGCAGAGCAGGGCGAGCACCTTGGCGCCGCGCACCTTTACCTCGGCTACGTTGCTGGCGGTTTTTTCGGCCAAATGCGCCTGGGTGGCGATGGCAACCACTAGGGTTCCCTCTTCGATTAAGGCGATGGTGCCGTGCTTCAGCTCTCCGGCGGCGTAGGCCTCGGAGTGGATATAGGAAATTTCTTTCAGCTTGAGCGAGGCTTCCATGGCCAGGGCGTAATCCAGGCCGCGGCCGAGGAAGAATACATTTTTGTGCCCCGCGTTAGCATGG
>CAJMLN010000021.1 GCA_905214315.1 uncultured bacterium
ACCTATGACCCTCTGCTTGTAAGGCAGATGCTCTCCCAGCTGAGCTATGCTCCCGAACGCTTTCTTTAAAGCGTGGTTATTATACTATACCGCAAAATCATTTGTCAACTGTTTTTTACGATAGTTTTACCATATCTTTTTTCAGTTTTTTAATAATCCGTTTCTCCAACCGTGATATGTAGGATTGGGAAATTCCCAGTTTATCGGCAACCTCTTTCTGCGTCAACTCGCAGGGGCAGTCGATTCCATAGCGCAATTTAATAATTTCCTGCTCCCGCTGATTTAAATTCTCCAGAACCTTGCGCAGCGCCTTGATGTCGTCGCGCTCATCCATATCCCGATAAACGATATCCGGATCAGTGCCAAGAATATCCGAAAGCAGCAGGGCGTTGCCGTCCCAGTCAACCTTCAGCGGCTCGTCAAAGGATACCTCTCCTTTTATTTTAGAGGTGCGCCGCAGAAACATCAGAATTTCATTTTCAATACAGCGGGAAGCATACGTCGCCAGCCGGATCTGTTTTTCCGGATCATAGGTATTCACGGCCTTAATAAGACCTATCGCCCCGATGCTGGTAAGGTCCTCCACGGAAACACCGGTATTTTCAAACTTTTTTGCAATATAAACCACCAGGCGCAGATTATGCTCAATCAGCTTGGATCGCGCGGCGTTGTCACCGTTTTTCAGCCCCTCCAAGGCCTGCGCTTCCTCTTCTCCCTCCAGCGGAGGCGGCAGTGTCTGACTGCCTCCCACATAATATATGCCCTTTTTGCCGAAAAGTTTCCTGATTCGGTCTATCAGTTTTTTTAACATTACACACACTCCCTGATAAGATCCGGGTGCAAAAGCGCCCCAAAGCCGTTTTGAAATCCATGATCACAAATCGCTACCACGCACTTTAAATCTACTGTTTTTTCATCATAAATGACCGTAACCTTTTCCGGCAAAAAGCCGATCAGCGCTCCCTCGTTCCCTACGGAATGAAACGGAATAACCAGCGGCTTTACTGAAAGCTGCTCCAGGCTTCCAAGAGCCTCGCGGTCTACTAGCACAACAGGAGTATCCTTATAGTACAGAGAATTTCCGCTGTCTACCAACGCCTTGATTTCCGCCAGTTTTCCCCTGTCGCCAAGAATCAGGCGCGCAGTATGCTCCTTCAGCTTCCGTCTGGCAAAAAAGGCCGATGCACCCTTATACAAAAGAAGCGCACAGAATGCGGAACACAAAACAAGATAGATTATGACATTATCACTGTAGAGCATCATTCCGGTATCGGCAAACAGCGTCTGCTCCAAGGGCATCAGGGTCTTGACCACGCCGTACAGCGCACAGGTCAGAAAGAAAGCGGTTACCGTCAGGGAGAGTACCGCCTTTCCCCGCTTTTGCCGAAAACAGATCGCCAGCATGGCCAGCAGTACCGCAATTTTTAACGCCGTGCTTTGAAACGGCCGCCAAAGCGGCATTACGCAGGCATAAATTCCCCCAAAACCCGCGGCCAGGAACGGATGCCTAGCCGGCAGAAGCGTCATTTTTGCGCAGATCAGCAAAATAAAATAATCAACGATAAAATTCTCGATCAGCACAAGCTCCACATAAACGGTCATCTCTCTCACATCCTGCACATATTTTATCGTTTTTCTTTTAAAAATAATGTTGTTTTACATAAATAAAAAAGCACTTTTTATATACAAATATGTAAGTTGTCCGCCGCTGCCGCAAAATAAATATCCATCTGTGAAAACAGGAGCTGCCAAGCGTAAGCGAGGCTGAAGGAGAGAGTCTTACAGCATCCTTTAATTTTTTCTCTTTCTCTCCCACCGCCAAAACTTGCGTTTTGACATCTCCCCTCAAGGAGAGGTTTTGCATGTTCCAATTTGTCATACAGATTACAAATCTTTCACGTCATGGCCAATTCCAGCAAAACAAAAAACCGGAGGGAACGTGCACGAAACACACCCGCCCGGTTTTATCAACAAATCAGACGAAACCTATAACCGAACAACCTTTTTTCTTCTGCAAAAAATCATACAGCCACGATTCTTTCATTACAAATTTCGTCTTCCCATAGAGCCTGTCTTCATACAAAAACCAGCTGTATCAGCACCATATAGAGCGCCGTTCCCGCAAAAACGCTCAGCAGCGTACTGCGCTTCCACACGTGCAGCGCCGCCACTGCCGCCGCCGCAATCAGCTCCGGTATGCCGAAGGGATAGCCGGCGACCGAAACATTTTTAAAGCAATATACCACCAGCATACCGATTACCGCAAAGGGCAGGACCCTTCCTAAATACTGCACCCAGGAGGGCACTCGGCGGGAAAAAATCAAAAAGGGAAGGAACCGCGTCAAGGCCGTCACCGCCGCCATGATCAGCACAAAGCCCCACATATATCCGTTGTTCATTTTTGTTCCCCCTTAAGCGCCTTCTTAAAGACCAGAAGCAGAAACGCAATCAGCACCAGAGAGGGAATCATAAACCGGTCGGCGCCGAAGATCAGCAGGCAAACAACCGATACGGCAATGCCTAAAAGAGACACCGCGTGCTCCTTTGCCGTGAGCCACTGCTCTATAAAAATAACCAGAAACAGCGCCGTCATGGAAAAATCAACGCCGCGCATATACTGCTGCGGTATCCATCCGCCCAGCACCGCACCCATACAGCTGCCGGCAATCCAATACGCATGATTCAGCAGGGAAATAAACAAATACGCCCATTTTTTGGAGATTCCCTCGGGCAGCTCCTGCGTACAGAGCAGAGAATAGGTTTCGTCCGTAAGGCCAAAGATCAAAAACGGCTTTGCCATTCCCGTGCCTTTGTACTTATCCAGCATAGAAACGCTGTAGAACAAATGCCGGGTGTTGACCGCAAGCGTCATCAACGCAGTATGCAGCAAGGACGCCCCCGCACTTAGCAAATCAACCGCTACATACTGCATAGAGCCGGCATATACGATACTGCTCATTAAAAGCGCCCAGCCTAACCCGTAGCCGGCATTTTTTAAAAGAACTCCAAAGCCAATGCCCAAAACAATATAGCCCGCCATAACCGGCAGTGTTTTAGGCAGTGCGTAACAAAAAGCTTTTTTCATAAACCCACCACAGTCTCAAAAATATGCACATATATTCATTTTATCATGTTATAAAAAGAACCTGATTACAGTAAAATTGCCCCGTAATGTTTACGCCGCACTTTTGGCGGGCGCAGAAAGAAGAAAATTTTAAAACCGCTCCGGGCTTTTTTGCGCGCGCAGCGGTTTTCCGCTGTCAAAAAAAGCATCTGTTCTCTTTAAAACAGCACCTTCGAATAAGCTACCCTCTTTGAAAAGACACGCGCTCTGCTGCCGGCAGTTTTAATATCCGTCCTTTTTCCCAGACGGCAATGATCTCGCCGCAGGCACACTCCCAGCCCTCCGGGCAATGCACATAAACGTTGCCCGCTGCATTTTCCAGGCGAAGCTCTGTGCCCGTCCAGGCGGCATTTACCGTTTTCATTCCCATATAAAAGTTTGCGTCGGCGCACAAAAACTGCGGAATCTCCGAGACGTTTTTCAAATACAGCGCCCGCACGCTGTGCGGCGCCATTGCCGTAAGCGGTATTTCCCCCTCAAACCGGCCCAAGAATTCCTTGCTCCAGCAGTCGAAAGCAAAAACCGGGCCATCCAGCCGCACGGCTTTATCCGCCGGTTCCTCCGTCCAGTTAAATACCGCCGCAATACGCGCATCGCCGCAGGTCACATTCACCCTGCTGCACAGCGGATATTCAAAAAATTCCTCCGGCACCAGTCCCACGCCGATCGGCGGCAAAACCTGCCGGATAAGCTCCTTGCGCTCATCGCTGAGCCGCTCGAGCTCTTCATTGATCAATACCGGGCCGCCGCTCATGGCAACAACCGTAACCCAAACCCGCACTTCCTCCAGCGTGGGACGGAAATCGTCGTCCTTTTCGCCCAAAAAATCCCTGACCAGAAGGGCGTCGGGATCGTTGATAAACACCCTATTATGATAATAGCTGCGCAGAAAAATATTCTGTGCATTTTTCACGATCAGCGTCCAATAACCGGGATGCTCAAAGCTGCCTTTGCACCAGGTAATATCCTGCGAAGCCCGAATAGAATCAAACACGCCCACCGCCTCAGTGATCGGCGCGCCGCAGGCTAAAAGATACGCGTCGTCCCCCACGGTGCGGCGGATTTGCCGGACGGCATTTTTGTAGACCGCAACGCAGTAATCGTTCGCATAGGTTACTACATCGTCCCCGGCAGTGGCCCGCAGCAGCGACCGCACCAGAAAGTCGATTTTAAAATACCGGCAATTAAAATTTTCAACAGCGTTCCGAAAGGACTCTTCAATATGCGCCAGCACCTCCGCCTTTTCCAGATCCAGCGGATACACAGAGCCGTCGCCCTCGCTGGCAAGGACTTCATTTCCGCCGAACGCCCGCTTGATTTCATCGCCGTAGAAGATGTTATAATCATAATGCCGTTTAAAAAAGCTGCCGGTATTGACCATAAGCGTAGGCGCAAACCAAAGTCCCAGCCGTTGGCCGGCGCCGCTTATTTTTTGGCTGAGCGCCTGTATGCCGCCGCCAAAGGTCTTTTCATTGGCCGTCCAGTCCGCGCTGAAGGTGGACTCCCTCTGCCAGCCGTCGTCAATCTGCATCAAATCCGCCCCTAAAGCTGAAAATTCGCGCTTCATATTTTCACTTTGAAGCAGCACCCTGTCCTCGGTCACGTCTCCGTAATAGCACGACCAGGAGGACCAGCCGCTGTCTATGCGCCCGGGCAGGACGATATGATGCTTCCGCGCCATAAACGACGCGTATGCCGCAAAGAACGCGCCGCCCTCCAGCTGCTCGTCTAAAACAAACTGCTCCAGCCTGTATTCCTCACCCGGCACCAGGGGCTTGTCCTCCATATAGTACCGAAGAACCGTGCCCTTCCGGGTACTGATAAAGCGCGTCAAAAAGCGCTCCGCCGTAGTCACAGCCAGGTTAAAGCATTGCCCTGTTTCATTTCGGTACATCAGCAGATCTCTGGAAACGATTTCCTCTGCGCCGATTTGGGTGATAAAGGCAAAATCGTTGGTACAAAAGCCGTTATTAAAAAACAGGAGCTCTTCGCGGCAAAAGGCTTCCGAAAAAGAAAATGCAATATCTATTCTGTTCAGCGGCACCGCCTCGTGCGCCTGAAGCCGCAGGGTGTATTCCGTTCCGCAGGGGACCGCTTTCCGTTCCACCTTTAAAAGAAACGCGCCGCAGTCCGCTTCCTGCTCATCGTTAAGCAAATACTTTTTATCATCTGCCCAAACAGCTATTTGATTGATATTTTTCATAAAAAATTCTCCTTTGCCAGCCATATTCACGGCACAAATATCAAGTAATTTATACACGATTCTTCCGGCCGTGTCAACCAGATTTTCAGCCCCGGCCAAGCAATTCCGCGTTTGACGCAGCGGCCGTTGTGTGCTATACTGTTTTTATTATTATGGATTTGCAGGAATACACCTATGAACTATGAATTTTCAAACCGACTGAACCACTTTGAAACCGGCATTTTTGCACAGCTGACAATCAAGCGCAACGAGCTTCTGGCAAAGAATAAAAAAGTGTACAACCTCTATGTAGGCACGCCTGATTTTCCCCCGCCGCCCCATGTGCTGGAGGCGGTATCCGAAGCGGCAAAAATTCCGGAAAACTTTAAATATGCCCTGATCGACAGTGAGCCTCTTTTAGAAGCCGTGGCCGGTTATTATAAAAAACGATACGGCGTTACCGTGGAAAAGGAAGAAATCACCTCGGTAAATGGCTCCCAGGACGGCATCGGCCATCTGGGCCTCGCGCTGTGCAGCAGCGGCGACACCGTATTGCTTCCCGATCCGGGCTATCCCGTATTTGAAGCCGGCGCCTATTTAGGCGGCGGAGATGTCGTGTACTATCCGCTTTTAAAGGAAAACGCCTTTCTGCCGGAGCTTTCCGCTGTTCCGGAGGAAACGCTTTACCGCACAAAATATATGCTGGTTTCCTATCCCTCCAATCCCTGCGGTGCGGCAGCCCCCAGGGAAACCTATGCAGAGCTGATTGCATATGCAAAAAAGTATAATTTCTATTTAATCAATGATAACGCCTACAGCGACATCATCTTTGACGGATTGGAGGGCTTCTCGTTCCTCTCCCTGCCCGGAGCCAAGGAGGTGGGCATTGAATTTTTCTCCCTCTCAAAATCCTTTAACACCACGGGAGCGAGAATCTCCTTTGCCGTGGGCAACAAAAAAATCGTTGACGCGCTAAAGGTCATCCGCTCGCAATACGATTTTGGTATGTTCCTGCCCATTCAATACGGTGCCATTGCCGCCCTTACCGGCCCCACGGATTCTGTAAAAGCCCAGTGCGCCGAATATCAGCGCCGCCGGGACGCTCTGTGCGGCGGACTCCGGCGCATCGGCTGGAACGTGCCGGATTCCAGGGGAACGATGTTCGTGTGGGCGCCCATCCCGCCCAATTTTAAAAGCTCCATGGAGTTCTGGAACGCGCTGGTGGAAAAAACAGGCGTCATTTGTACACCCGGCAACGCCTTCGGTCCCATGGGGGAAGGCTATGTGCGCTTTGCACTGGTTCTGCCTGCCGAAGAGCTTTCCGAAATTGTAGCCGTAATTGATAAAAGCGGTATTTTAAAAGACTGCTCCTGAAAAGTTTTTTACAGCAAAAAAGAGACAATATACGTTGTCTCTTTTTTTCCTTCCCGCGCCGGCGGATTTTACAGTGCACCGATACAGGAAAGCATCAAAGTGCTTCAAACATATCCGCAAGCTTTCTTGCACTGCTATGCAGCGCCTGAATCCCCTCAAAGATATTGTCCGCACCGTACGCATTTAAATAGGAATCCGCCTCCAGTGTAAAATATCCCCCATAGCCGATTTCCTTTAACGCCCGCACCACTGCGTTAAAATCAATTGCCATGGAAAACGGAATTTGATGGGAATCATGCCATCGGTCGTTATCATGCAAATGCAGTGCCTGCAAACGCCCCTTCAGCGCGCGGATCATTTCCGCGGCGCCCGAGCCCGAGCCGCGCATTTCTGCATGCCCGATGTCCAGGCAGGCAACAAAAAAATCATCGTTTACGGCCTCCAGATGTTCTGTAAAGCTTTGGGAGGTTGCACAGGCCGCAAAGGAAGATTCATCCTTTTGGGTATTCCAATTATACATATTTTCAGCAGCAATCTTCACGCCGCATTCCTTTGCAAAGGGAAGCAGCTCCCGGTACATTTCAGCATTCTGCTGTGCCGATTGATTGTTATCGGGATGAATCACGCAAATCCGGCCGCCCGCCTCGGCCGTACATTCGATAGCCCTCTTAAAATAAGAGCGGATTTCCGCACAGGAGCTGGGAAACGGAGCATGGGATTGGTTGCAGACGATTCCGTTATCCAGACCGATCTGTTTTAATTTTCTGGCAAACGCCAGATACTGCCGCAATACCAGGGGATGATTATTTTCAAGCAGTGTCCGCGTTCCCCAATCATATTTACACATCGCAAACATGGAAAAATCCCAGGCGTCAAATCCGGCCTGTGCCAGATACCGCAGGGTCTGTTCCTCACCGATTTTTTTTGCGGGCGAACCTATTTCCGTAGATATTTTCATAAAAAATCTCCCTTTCAAGGATAAATAAAAGCAGCCTCTTTCCGGCAAAGCTTTGTTCTTTTTTGTATATCATTTTTTCATTCGCTTTGCGCCGGCGGCTTTCCCGTGCAGGGAAATGAAATTTCATCCCTGCAGCGGTACCGTAAGACCGCGCTTTTGCAGCATCCCGGCACATAACAGCTTAAAGACATCTTCTGTTCTGTTGGTCGACTGGTTACAGAAGCAAACGCTGCCCTATCTCCGTTTTTTCCGGTATAAAACGCTGCGGTATAATAGAGAAAAAAACTACAAAACCGGGAGAAAATCCCGGTTTTACGCAGTCATTTACAAACAGCTCTTTTGAAACAGCGCATAGGCTTCATCCCAGCCGGGCTTGCCCGAAGGCGTATAGATCTTTGTATCGGTAGAAGCCTTAATCACCTCACGGATTCCCGCAAGATCCTTAATTTCGCCAAGCGCCATCAGCTGCACGGCAATATTTCCCATGGCCGTAGCCTCGGTGGGTCCCGCCACCACGCGGCGACCCGTTGCGTCGGCGGTCATCTGGCAGAGGAACTGATCCTTAATGCCGCCGCCCACCATGTGAATCGTATCAATAGGATTGCCCATCATCTCTTCCATGGCCTCCGTAACATAACGGTATTTTAACGCCAAACTCTGATAGATGCACAGTACAACCTCGCCCATGGTTTCCGGAACCTTCAGGCCCGCATTTCTGCAGAACTCCCGCACTCTGCCCGGCATATCTCCGGGAGGGGTAAAGCCGTCAAAATCAGGATTGACAAAGGACAAAAACGGCTCGGCCTCTTTCGCGGCGTTTTCCATATCATTAAACGAATAATCAAAATTTTCCCGTTTCCACTGCCGGCGGCTCTCCTGAATCAGCCACAGGCCCATAATATTGCTTAAAAATCTGGTTGTGCGCTCCACGCCGCCCTCGTTGGTAAAGTTAAAGGCCATGGCTTTTTCGTTAATCAGCGGCTGCTTCAGCTCCGTTCCCATCAGGGACCAGGTGCCGCAGCTGATGTACAGGCTCTTCTGCGGATCCTCAAACGGCACGGCGGCTACGGCTGAGCCGGTATCGTGCGACGCCACACAGATAACCGGCACCTGCGGCATCTGCAGCTCTTTTGCCAGCTCCGGCTTTAAAAGTCCCAGCACAGTGCCCGAATCCACAATCTTCTTAAACAGCTTTCTGTCAATTCCCAAAGCATCCGTCAGAGAATACTCCCACTGCCCCTTCTTCGGGTTCAGCAGCTGCGTGGTGGAAACATTGGAATATTCCGCCGCCATTTCACCGGTAAGCAGATAGTTGAATAAATCCGGAATCAGCAGCAGATGCTCCGCGCGGTCCAGAAGCTCCGGCTTATTCTTTTTCAGATTCCGCAGCTGATACAGCGTATTAAACGCCAGAAACTGCAGGCCGGTTTTTTCATAAATATTTTCCTTGCCTAATTCTTTAAAGGTCTCCTCCATATTTTCGGGCTTTGCATCCCGGTAATGGTAGGGGTTGCCCAGCATTTCGCCGTCCTTATCAATCAAGGCAAAATCAACGCCCCAGGTATCGATGCCGATGGCGGCAATATCCTTGTGTCCCGCCGCAGAGCATTTAAGGATTCCCTGCTTGATTTCAAAAAACAGCCGCAGGATATCCCAGTAAAAATGTCCGTTCACCTCTACCGGATCATTTGAAAAGCGATGCAGCTCTTCAAGCTCTATCTTTCCGTTATCAAACGTACCTAAAATCGCGCGTCCGCTGGAAGCGCCGAAATCAAATGCAAGAACTTTTTTCATTGTTCCTCCCCCTAAAACAAAAAATCATTTTCTATATCATATCATTCCAGTTTCTTTCCGTCAATGCTTTGAAAAAAATTCCTGAAATTCGCACCCAAAACAGCCAACCTCTGTGTAAAGGCTACAAAGCTGTTTTCTCCTGAGAGACCGCAGTCCTCCGGCAATCGTTCCTCTGCCGCACAGAGAACAATTTTCCGGCAATGTGGGCGCGCTTCTTCCTCTTCAGGGTATTTCCTGAATTTTTCTCTCCGGCCTCTCATACCGCCTTTAAAGCAGCAAGGAAAGGACTTCGGTAATCTCATCGCCCATAACCGCCAGTGCATAAGGCTTTCCGGCAGAAAGACGGGCTTCTATAAAAATATTTTCACTGTTGAAAACCTCAACCTCGCCCGTGGCGTGCACAGCTAAAATATCCACCGGCTCCTTTACATACACCGCTCCGGCGATTCTTGTTCCGTTAGAACCGTTTTTCCGGAAATCAAAGGTTTTCAGGCCCTTGCGGGCACGCAGCTGCAGCTCATAATCCACCGCAAGCGAGCGTTTGGCATAGCCCTTTTCGCTCCATACCACAATCTCTCCCTCTTCGGTAATCTGCCGTGCAAATACAACGCTGTCCTCTTCCTCTAAGGAAATTCCCTTTACGCCCGCGGTAACACGGCCGGTTACGCTAATATCGGAAATATCCATATTCAGGCTCATTCCGTTTTGCGTAATATACAGCACGCTCGCCTCTTTTTGGGCAAGCTCCGCATTGATCAGCGTATCGCCGTCCTTAAGAGTAATGGCATTGAATTTATTCTTTTTCACGGCGTATTCGCTCAAAGGCGATATTTTGATCATGCCGCGGCGGGTATAAAACAGAACATTCGTCTCCGGCAATATATTTTTATAGCACACCGCCAAAACAATCCGCTCGTTTTCTTCAAAGCCCTGGCACAGCCTGCCGGGTGCGCAGCCCTTATCCCTCCACTTATAATCGGGAATGTCCTCAATCTTCACATGATAACAATGCCCCAGTGAGGAAAACAGCAGCAGCTCCCTGTCCGTCTGCGTCTGCTCCACCAGCACCAGCGCATCTTCGGCCTTTGCCGGCGCCTCCTTGGTGGAAAGGTTATAATTCTTTACCGATGCGCGGCGGATATAGCCTGAGCGATCCACCGATATAACCACGTCCTCTACTGTTTTAAAGGTTTCCGCCGTTACCTGCTGCTCGGTATGGCCGTAAATGATTTCGGTGCGGCGCGCATCCTTATAGCGCCGCTTAATATCCAGCAGGTTCTTTTTGATCACGGCATTCAGCTTTGCTTTGCTGGAAAGAATCTCCTCCAGCTCGGCTATCAGCGCCCGGACCTCCTTCAGCTCTTTTTCCAGGGTTTCGATTTCCAGTCCCGTCAGGCGCTGCAGGCGCATTTCCAAAATGGCCGTAGCCTGGCGTTCGGTCAACGCAAACGCCTGGCGCAGCTTTTCCTTTGCCGTACGCACGTTAGGCGAGGAACGGATAATTTTGATCACCTTATCAATATTCTGAATGGCAATCATCAGACCGGAGAGAATTTCTTCCCGCAGACGCGCCGCATCAAGGTCATGCCGGACGCGCTTGCGCTCTACTTCCTTCTGATATTCAATATAATACCTTGTGATTTCAAGCAGCCCCATCTGTTTGGGCTTGCCCTCGGCAATGGCTACCATATTTACGCCGAAGGTCTTTTGCATATTGCTGTATTTATAAAGATACTGCAGAATTTTATCCACATCGCCGTCTTTTTTTATTTCAATAACAGCGCGCAGTCCCTCCCGGTCGGATTCGTCACGGATATCGCTGATCTGCGTAAGCGGCCCTTTTTTCTCATTGACCATTTTCATGATTTCTACCAGCATAGCCGCCTTATTGACCTGATAGGGAACCTCATGGATCACAATCAGTTTTTTGCCATTGCTGCCGTTTTCAATAGACGTCTTGGCCCGCATAATCAGCTTGCCGCTGCCATGTACATAGGCGTCCCGGATGGCCTCGCCGTTGATAATGCTGCCGCCGGTAGGGAAATCCGGCCCCTTAATATACTTCAGCATCTCTTCCAGAGTAATGCGCGGATTATCAATCTGCGCAATAACGCCGTCGATCACCTCCGCCAGATTATGCGTGGGAATATTGGTGGCAAGTCCCACGGCAATGCCGGTGGCCCCGTTTACCAGAAGGTTGGGAAACCTCCCGGGCAGAATGTCGGGTTCCTTGCGGGTATCGTCAAAATTCAGGGACCATTTGACCGTATCCTTTTCAATATCGCGCAGAAGCTCCAGCGCAAGGGGCGCCATGCGCGCCTCGGTATACCGGAACGCCGCGGCGGAGTCGCCGTCAATCGAGCCGAAATTTCCATGACCGTCCACAAGCGGCGCGCGCATTACAAAATCCTGTGCCATGCGCACCATGGTTTCATAGATGGAAGAATCGCCGTGGGGGTGGTATTTTGCCATGGTTTCCCCTACGATATTTGCGGATTTCTTAAACGGCTTGTCCGGCGTAAGCCCCTGCTCATACATCACATAAAGCACCCGGCGCTGAACGGGCTTTAGGCCGTCCTCCACCCGGGGCAGCGCGCGTTCCAAAATAACATGCTCCGAATACGGGATCATGGAGTTATGCAGCACATCCTCCATGGTCTGGGAAAGAATAACGCTGTTATCCTGAAGCGGTTGATTTTTTTTGGCCATTTACTTTAAAACCCCCATATCCTTTGCAAATTCATCCACTTTATTGAAATTGGCGTTTTCTATAATATACTGCCGGCGCACGTCTACCTTATCGCCCATTAAGACCGTCACCAGCCGTTCGGCTTCGGTCGCATCCTCAATCGTAACCTTGACCAGGGTCCGGTTTTCGGGATTTAACGTCGTATCCCACAGCTGCTCCGGATCCATCTCTCCCAGGCCTTTATAGCGCTGTATCACATAGCCGCGGCCCAGCTTTTCAGCTGCGGCTATCCGTTCCTCATCCGAATAGCAATAAACCAGCTCCTTGGTAGAGGTCTTTTCCAGCCGGTACAGGGGCGGCGTTCCGATAAAAACATGTCCCTCGGTAATCAGGGGCTTCATATAGCGGTAAAAAAACGTCAGCAGCAGCGAACGGATATGCCCGCCGTCCTGATCCGCGTCGGCAAGAATGATAATTTTATGGTATTTTAAAAGATCAATATCAAAATCATCGTCAATGCCGGTGCCAAGCGCCGTAATCAGCGAACAGAACTCCTCGTTGCCTAAAATCTGCTCAATTCTCCGCTTTTCACTGTTGGCCGGTTTCCCCCGCAGCGGTAAAATTGCCTGAAAACGCCGGTCACGCCCCTGCTTGGCGCTGCCGCCGGCGGAATCGCCCTCCACGATGATCAGCTCGTTTTCCTCAGGCTTCCGGCCGGTACACGGCGCCAGCTTTCCCACAAGCGCCGTAACATCCAGGCTGTTTTTCTTGCGCGCAATATCCTTTGCCTTTTTTGCCGCCTCGCGCACCTTGGCCGCCTGCACGGCTTTTTCCAAAATAATATTCCCCACCGGTTCATTTTTCGGGCTCTCCAGGAATTTTTCCAGCTGTTCGGAAATAATCGCTTCTACGGCGGGCCGCGCCTCCACAGAGCCCAGCTTGGCCTTGGTCTGTCCTTCAAACTGGATATTCTGCATTTTAACCGCAATAATGGCCGTCATGCCCTCGCGGAAATCTTCCCCGTTAAAATTGCTGTCCTTCTCCTTCAGCACCTCGGTACGGCGGGCATAGTCGTTAAGCACCTTGGTAAGGGCCGACCGGAAGCCCGTTTCATGGGTGCCGCCCTCCTTGGTGGGAATATTATTGACAAAGGAAACGATATTCTCGGTATAGGAATCGGTATACTGAATGGCCGCCTCGGCATAAATACCGTTAGCCTCGCCCTTTAACACAATCGGCTCTCCAAACACCGCGGTCTTTCCCTCATTGGAATATTTTACAAAATCCGCAATCCCGCCGCTGAAGCAATAATGCTTTTCCTTCTCCTGTCCGCCGCGGGTATCCAGCAGATGGATCTTAAGTCCTGCATTTAAAAACGCCAGCTCCTTGAGCCGGTGTGCGATCGTATCAAACTGAAAAGAAGCGTTGCCGAATACCAGCTTGTCCGGCTTAAAGGTTACAAGCGAGCCATGCTTATGGCAGGTTCCCGTCTGGGTAAGCGGCATTTTGGTAGCGCCGGAAATCACCTTTTTATCCTGTCCATACTGCCGTTCAAACTCGGCGCGGTAGGTTTTATAATCATGGTATACCTCTACCGTTGTCCACTCCGAAAGGGCGTTGACCACCGACGCGCCGACGCCGTGCAGTCCGCCGCTGAATTCATACTGGGTATTGTCGAACTTTCCGCCCGCGTGAAGCTGGGTAAAGATCACCTCCACGCCGGAAATTCCCTTTTGCGGGTGAATATCCACCGGCATACCGCGGCCGTTGTCCTCCACGCTGATGCTGTTGCCCTCATAAAGCGTAACGGTCACCTCGTCGGCGTACCCGTTGGCGGCCTCATCAATCGCATTGTCCACAATCTCCCATAAAAGATGGTGCATTCCCTCCGGGCCGGTGGTTCCAATATACATTCCCGGGCGCATACGTACAGCATCAAGCCCCTCCAAGATTTTTATATCTTTTGCATTATATCCCATCAAAATTCCTCCGGATTATTTAAAAACATCGATTTTGCTCTCCTGCCCTTTTAACAGGCGGACGATATTCTGCCGGTGCATAAAGAGCATTAAAAGCAGCATGACGATCAGCACACCAATTTCAATCACGTCTCCCCCGGCATCCAGGATAGCGTACAGAATCGTCGCCAGCAGCATCGTGGCAATCGATACCAGCGAATACAGCTTAATAAAAAGATTGGCCGCCGCCGCCAAAATAACCAGACCGATCCCCAGCAGCGGATTCATAACGATCAGAAGTCCCAGTGAACAGGAAACACCCTTGCCGCCCTTAAAGCCCATAAATACTGGAAAATTATGTCCCAGAATAGCAGCAAGGCCGCCCACAAAAATCTGCGGGCAGGTATAGCCGTAGAGCCAATTGAAATCCCAAAATCCCTCGCCGATAATCACACAGCCCAAAACCGCGGCCAGCATAGCCTTTAAGGCGTCGCCCACAAAGGTAGGAATGGCGTATTTCAGCCCCATATTCCGCAGCACATTCGTAGCGCCTGCATTTCCGCTGCCCATGGTGCGGATATCTTTTTTAGCTACGCTCCGTGCTATAATATTGGAGACGGAAATATTCCCTAAAAAATAGCCGGCCAAGGCGGCGGCTATATAACGCAGTACAAGCATCGGCGACATTACTGATCTTTCTCCTTTTCTCTGAGAATGAGGTTAATCGGCGTTCCGTAAAAGCCGAAAGCCTCGCGGAAAGTATTTTCCAGATACCGCTTATACGAAAAATGCATCAGGGAGGCATCGTTTACAAACAGCACGATGGCAGGCGGACGCACCCCCACCTGCGCGGCATACTTGATTTTCAGCCGGCGGCCGTTTTTTGACGGCGGCTCGTTCATCTGCATCGCGTCGGAAAGCGTATCATTGAGCACGCCTGTAGGAATCCGTTTCGATGCGGCCTCATAGATATCGGTTATCATGGATAAAAGCTTATGGGTGCGCTGTCCGGTCTTAGCGGAGATAAAAACATAATCCACATAATCCATAAAGGCCAGATCGATGCGCATTTTCTTCTTAAATTTCTCGCTTGTACCCGTGTCCTTTTCAATGAGATCCCATTTATTTACCGCAATCAGACAGGCCTTTCCCTGCTCCTTCACAAAGCCGGCGATCTTTACATCCTGCTCGGTCATGCCGGCGGCGGCGTCCAGAACAATCAGCGCCACGTCGCACCGGCGGATGGCATCCAAGGAGCGGATCACGCTGTAGCGTTCCACCGTTCCCTCATCCACCGATTTTTTCCGGCGGATCCCGGCGGTATCAATCAGCACATACTCTTTTCCGTCAACGGCAAAGGGCGTGTCGATTGCATCCCTCGTAGTGCCGGGAATATTGCTGACAATGGAGCGCTGCTGCCCCAGCAGCTTGTTTACCAATGAGGATTTTCCCGCGTTAGGCTTTCCCACAACGGCAATTTTTATCGTCCGGTCCTCTGCTTCCTCTTCCAGATTATGCGGAAAATTTTCCACCACCCGATCCAAAAGATCACCGATACCGGTCATATTCAGCGCAGAAATCGCCGCAGGCTCGCCCAGCCCCAGGGAATAGAAATCATATACGCTTTCTTCCTGCGAAGGGCCGTCCACCTTATTAATAACCAGAATAATATGCTCATGGCGGCGGCGGAGATATTCCGCCACATCCCGGTCGGCCGAAAGCATTCCCTGCCGGGCGTCGGTAAAGAACAGAATGACATCGGCCGTATCTACGGCCACCTCCGCCTGACGAAGCATTTCGGTATAAAAAACATCCTCGCTTTTAAGCTCAATGCCTCCGGTATCGATCAAGGTAAAGGTATGATCCAGCCAGGTTACGTCGGTATAGAGCCTGTCGCGGGTAACGCCGGGCGTATCTTCCACAATGGAAAGACGCTTGCCCGACATTTTATTGAAAAAAGTGGATTTTCCTACATTCGGCCTGCCTACGACCGCTACGAGTGGTTTCATATCAATTCTCCGTCATTCCGATAAGCGCCCGGGCAAAATCTCCGCCGGTACCGCCTATCGGCGTTATTTTTTTATTGATCCAGCCGGCTACATCCTCAACTTTCATATCATCCAAAAACTTGCCGTCCTGCCCCCGCAGCATCACATCCGAAATAAAGACCTCACTGCCTAAATCCTTCCGTTCCAGCTGCACGGCAATATCCCTGCCGGTAAGCAATCCCGTAACCGTAATAGACTCTCCAAAGAAGAAATTCGTTATAGGATATATATTCACTATAAGGTTAGGATATTTCTCCTTTAAAATTTCATACATCTGCCTCAGAAAATCCGCTGCGGACACGCCCGTGGCCACCGATACCTTGCGGTCAGCAATCCATGGCGGAAGCTCGGGCAGTGCTTCCAGCAGTTCCTGCCTGAACTTTGCCAAAAGACCCACGCCGTTTTCAATCTGCGCAAAATCCTCATATTCCTCTGCCGGCGGAATGGGCATCCCGCCCTGCACGTAAAACTCATCAGAGGGAAAAATAAAACGCGTCCCTTTAAAATCCAGGCAGCTCTCTTGCCATTTTTGAATTTCCTCTACAATATGCCGCGCATCCGAGGAAGAAAACCGCTTAAGCTTTTCCAGATTCTTCCTATGGTAAGTAAGTCCCACAGGAACCACCGCCAGACTTTTGCAGTAGGGATACAGCGTAAAAAGATCCTCAAAGGTCTGGCGCAGATAATGGCCGTCATTGATATCCGGACACAGCACCACCTGCGTATGGAAGCTGATGCCCGCCTCGGCAAACCGCCGCAGAATCGGCATAATCTCCTGGGCGCGGGGATTTCCCAGAATATACCGGCGCAGCTGCGGATCCGTGGCATGCACGGAAATATACAAGGGAGAAATTTTCTGCTCAATAATCCGGTTAATCTCGTTTTCCGATACATTGGTCAGCGTTACATAATTGCCGAACAGCACCGACATACGCCAGTCATCGTCCTTCACATACAGCGTGCTGCGCATATTTTTCGGCAGCTGATCCACAAAGCAGAAAATACATTTATTGCAGCACCGGCGCATTTCCAGAAGGTCGTTTTCAAAGCGCAGTCCCAGATGCTCGTCATCATATTTTTCAACCTCGTAAAGCGTAGCCTCTCCGGAGGAATCGATTACCGTCAGCGTCAGCTCATTCAGCGCGTCGTAATACTGATAGTCCAGCAGATCCCTGACCGGCTTTTCATTGATGGCAGCCAGCACGTCTCCCGGCTGTATTCCCAGCTCGGCGCAAACCGAACCCTCTTCAACGCCGATAATTTTATGGCGCATACTGTCCCCCCTTAATTTCTGAAACCTTTGGCATACAAAATAAAAGCGGCATCCGTAACACAGCCAATAAGGAATCACCGCATAAATCCTATAATAGTTACAAATATTATATCATAGAAAGCATTATTTTTCAAGTAAAAATACCGCATATCTTTCGCCCCTGCACGGCGTCTGCGCAAAGCCGCAGCGTCCTACAGCCCTATTCTGCCCGCAGCAGTGCTCAGGAATTCATCATCCGGATCAGCTCCGGCAGCGCTTCCTCAAAATTGACGCCGTACCAGCGCCTATCAGGATCTTCCAAAGTCTTCTCCATAGAGGCATAGGTAAAATCCACAGCGGTTTCCAGCGCTTTCTGCACGGAAAACTCCCGCGTCAGCATTCCCGCCAGCACCGAAGCAAAAATATCGCCGGTACCGTGAAAGTTCTGCTCTATCCGGGGGCGGAAGCAAGTAAAAATCTCCCCGGTGCTCCTGTCATAAACCGCGGCGCCCATCTGATCGTCCCTCAATATTCCCGTCAGTACAACAACCCCGGGTCCCAGCCGGGCAAGCCGTTCCATAACAGCCTCTATCTCCTCCTGCTGCCGACCGTCCAAGGCAGCCGTCTCCCCTAACAGGAAAGCCGCCTCGGTCAGATTGGGAACAATAATATCCGCTTTGGCGCATAAGCGCGCCATCGCCTGCGGAAAGCTCTTGTCAATACCGGAATACAGCCGACCGTTATCCCCCATAACAGGATCCACCAACACAAGGCCTGTCTCCCGAAAGGCCTCTATAAAATCGCTTACCAGCTGAATTTGCCGGAGGGAACCCAAATATCCGGTATAAACAGCGTCAAAGCGCAGCTTTTGTTTTTTCAGCGTAGCAGTGATGCCGGGAATCTGCTCCGTAAGATCAAAAAACGCAAAATCCGAAAACGCCGTATGGGAGGAGAGCACCGCCGTAGGAATCGGACAGGTCTCAATGCCCAGAGCCGATAAAATCGGCACGGCAACCGTCAGCGAACACTTTCCTACACAGGAAATATCCTGCAGCGTGACAATTCTCTTCATAGCGCCCTCCCTGAAACGATAAAGACTGCCGCCCACTGCGCGGCTGTTCCTTTAAAATATTTTTTCGGTTTTATCGTTCTTTTTCTTATTTTATATTTCTTTTGCCTGATTGTCAAACGCAGAGATGCCATGCAAAAAAATCAAAAATTCCGGCAAAAAAACATTTGACAGCCTTTTTTTCGCATGCTATAATTAAGAAAAAAATAAGTAAAAGCGATGACAAAGAGGGCATTAAGCATTTGATTTTCAGAGAGCCGGCGGTTGCTGTGAGCCGGCAGTCAGGCTTAAAATACCTATCACTTTCGAGCTGAAGGGCTGAACGCATCCGCTGTAGGCTTCTTCCGTGATTGCTGCGTAAATGCATAATGCTTGTTGGAGCATGAGGTGGCGCCTATAAGGTGCAATTTGAGTGGTACCGCGGGAACAGAAATTCTCCCGTCTCAAAGAAATTTGAGGCGGGTTTTTTTATTTTAATGAAGGAGGAAATGCTATGAATTCTGTGGAAACAAAATTAAACGAGGTCGCAAAACGAATCCGGGAGCTTCGTGAAATTGAAGGCATCAGCATAGAAGAAATGGCGCAAAAAACCGAGCTGAGCACCGAAGAATATAAAAGCTATGAAAACGGAAGCGCCGACCTTCCCTTTACCTTTATTCACAAATGCGCTTTAGCGTTCAATATTGAAATGGTCGATCTGATTGAAGGCAGCAGTGCTAACCTCTCTTCCTACCAGGTGGTGCGCGGCGGCAACGGCCAGACAACGGTAGATGAGGACGGTATCCTGATCAAAAATCTTGCCCCCAAGTTCCGCGGCAAGCTCTCCGAGCCCTACTGGGTGCGCTATGAATATTCCGAAGAACAGCAGAACAAGCCGATTCAGACCACCACCCACTCCGGACAGGAATTTGACTATATCGTCAGCGGCCGCCTGAAGGTTCAAGTAGGCTCGCATACCGAAATTCTCTCCGAGGGCGACAGTATTTTTTATGATTCCTCTACCGAACACGGCATGATCGCCGTGGACGGCAAGCCCTGTACCTTTGTAGCTATTATTTTAGCCGGTGAAGATACCAAGGATGAAAAAGCCTGGGGAGAAACAATTGCCGCTGCCCGTCAGAGTGTAAGTCTGCTGGCGGAAAAATTTATAAAAACCACCGAAAATGAAGACGGCAGCCTGCAAAGTGTGCGCTTTGAGCATGAAAACGAATATAACTTTGCCTTTGACACGGTGGACGCCATCGCTGAGGCCTATCCGGATAAACTTGCCATGCTGCACATTGACAAAAACCATATCGAACGCCGCTATACCTTTAAAGATATAAAACGAGCCAGCGCACAGACGGCCAATTATTTTAAAAGCCTGGGAATTAAGCGCGGGGATCGGGTTATGCTGGTATTGAAGCGCCATTATCAGTTCTGGTTTTCCATTCTGGCACTGCACAAAATAGGCGCCGTTGCCATTCCGGCAACCAACCAGCTGCTGGCACATGACTTTGAATACCGCTTCAACGCAGCGGGAGTTTCCGCCATTGTATGCACGGCCGACGGCGATGTTGCCCATCAGGCGGAAGAGGCCTTCCGCACCTGCCCGCAGGTAACCACCCGCATTCTGGTCGGCACGCCACGCGAGGGCTGGCATAATTTTGACGAAGAATACAAGCTGTTCAGCAGCAAATTTGAGCGGGAGGAAAACGGTCCCTGCGGAGAGGACACCGCCCTGATGTTCTTTACCAGCGGAACCACCGGATATCCCAAGATCGCGACACACAGCCATAAATACGCGCTGGGACACTTTATAACGGCCAAGTACTGGCACTGTGTGGAACGCGACGGCCTGCACCTGACAATTTCCGACACCGGCTGGGGAAAAGCGCTTTGGGGAAAGCTCTACGGTCAGTGGCTGGCCGAGAGCGCGGTATTCGTTTATGATTTTGACCGTTTCGACGCCCACGACATCCTGCCGATGTTTGAAAAATACCACATTACTACATTCTGCGCGCCGCCTACCATGCTGCGCATGATGATCAAGGAGGATCTTTCCAAATATGACCTCTCCGGAATCCATCATATGACGACCGCGGGCGAAGCCCTGAATCCGGAAGTATACCGCCAGTTTGAACAGGCCACGGGACTGAGCATCATGGAGGGCTTCGGGCAGACCGAAACCACGCTGACCATTGCCAACCTTGCCGGTATGAAGCCTAAAATCGGTTCCATGGGCAAGCCCTCCCCCATGTATGAAATTGACCTGGTGGATGCCGAGGGACATTCCGTTCCCGTAGGTGAGAACGGGGAAATCGTCATCCGTACCGATAAAGCTTCTCCCTGTGGGCTGTTCAAGGGATATTATCAGGATCCGGAACGCACGAGGGAAGTCTGGCACGACGGCATGTATCACACCGGTGATGTGGCCTGGCGCGACGAAGACGGATATTTCTGGTATGTAAGCCGGGTAGACGACGTCATCAAATCCTCCGGCTACCGCATCGGCCCATTTGAAATTGAAAACGTAATTATGGAGCTGCCCTACGTGCTGGAATGCGGCGTCTCCGCCGCACCGGATGAAGTCCGCGGGCAGGTTGTCAAGGCCAGCATCGTTCTCACCAAGGGCACCGAGCCTACCGAGGAGCTGAAAAAAGAGATTCAGACTTATGTAAAAACCCATACGGCGCCGTATAAATATCCCCGGATTATCGTCTTCAGAGAGGAACTGCCCAAAACCATATCGGGAAAGATCCAGCGCAACAAGCTGTAATGTTGAACCCATGGCAAGATGCTGCAAAACTTTTTATTTTTTGCTTGACATCTAAACGAAATATGATATAATCATCCTTAATAAAAGGCGTTGACGAAGAGGGCACGGTTTATTGTCTGTCAAGAGAGCCGGCGGTTGGTGCAAGCCGGTCAGACGCATTCCGCGCAGGTAGCTTCTTAGCCGGAAGGAAGAAAGCAACAAGCAAGTAGAACCTTCCCGTGATTGCTGCGTTAATGCATAATGCTTGTTAGAGCATGAGGCGGCATCTGCAACAGATGCAATTTGAGTGGTACCGCGGGTTAATGAATTTTTAGCTCGTCTCAAGGATGATTCTTTGAGACGGGCTATTTTGTTTCTCAAAGATCTACAGCACCAAAAAAGGGAGGATTTTTATGAAACAGACTACAGGACTGGAACTGACCATCCGGGAGATGGCAAAACGCATCAAAACCCTGCGGGAGATTGAAGGAGCTTCTGTTGAAGAAATGGCCGTGCGCGTAGGCGTAAGCGCCGAGGAATACGCCGCCTGCGAAACCGGCGAAAGTGATTTGAACTTTGCCTTTATCTACCGCTGCGCACTTGCTTTTGGCGTGGATGTTACCGACATCATTCAGGGTTCAAGCCCCACGCTGACCTCCTATGACCTGACCCGTGCCGGACAGGGCCAGAAAATCCAGAAAGCGCACGGCATGACCTATTACAACATGGCCGCGGCCTATAAAAACCGTATTGCCGAGCCGCTTTACGTCCGCGCGGCATTTTCGGAGGAGCTACAGCATACGGATATTGCTTTAACCACCCACGAAGGACAGGAATGCGACCTTGTAATCAGCGGCCGGCTGAAGGTGCAGATCGGCGCGCACAGCGAAATTCTCTCCCCCGGCGACTGTATTTACTACGATTCCTCCACTCCCCACGGCATGATTGCCGTAGGCGGAAGCGACTGCGAATTCTATGCCATCGTTCTCAATCCCTCCGGCGAAGCCGAAACCGAACGCGTAAGCGCTACCGAGGATATTACCGGCTACCGGCAGGATTCCGAACACCGGATTTATGAGAATTTTATTGTTCCCAAAGAAGATGAAAACGGCGCGCTGCTGGCGATTGATTTTAAAAACGAAGATACGTTCAACTTTGCCTTTGACGTGGTTGACGTGCTCGGCAAAACACAGCCGGATAAATTGGCCATGCTGCACATTGCCGGCGATAAGACCGAGCGCCGCTTTACCTTTGCCGATATGCGGCGGGAATCCAGCCGCACGGCCAACTATTTTAAAAGCCTGGGCATAAAAAAGGGCGACCGGGTCATGCTGGTGCTGAAACGGCACTATCAGTTCTGGTTTTCCATTTTAGCGCTGCACAAGATCGGCGCCATCGCCATACCGGCCACCAACCAGCTGCAGGAGCACGATTTCGTTTACCGCTTTGATACCGCCGGCGTTTCGGCCATTGTATGCACCGCCGACGGCGACGTGGCCCATCAGGTGGATATTGCCGTACAGCAGTGTCCGCAGGTTGCCACCAAAATCCTGGCCGGCGGCAAACGGGAGGGCTGGCACTGCTTTGACGAAGAGTATACCATGTTCAGCAGCCATTTTGAGCGCACGCCGGAATCCGCCTGCGGCCAGGACTATATGCTGATGTTCTTTACCAGCGGCACTACGGGATTTCCCAAGGTTACCGCCCATAATTTCAAATATCCGCTGGGGCACTTTGTTACCGCAAAATACTGGCACCGTGTCAATCCCGACGGTCTGCATCTGACGATTTCCGATACCGGCTGGGCCAAGGCTCTTTGGGGAAAGCTCTACGGCCAGTGGCTGTGCGAGGCTCCGATCTTCGCCTACGATTTTGACCGTTTTGACGCCTCGGATATCCTGCCGATGTTTGAAAAATATCATATTACTACCTTCTGTGCGCCGCCGACGATGTACCGCATGATGATCAAAGAGGATATTTCCAAATATAATCTCTCTTCGGTCGAGCATGCCACCATTGCCGGAGAAGCGCTTAACCCCGAGGTGTTCCGGCAATTTGAAAGGGCCACGGGGCTGAAGGTGATGGAGGGCTTCGGCCAGAGCGAATCCACCTTAATTATCGGCAATACCATCGGTATGAAGCATAAGCTGGGCTCCATGGGCAAGCCGGTGGCCCTGTATGACGTAGATCTGGTCGATCCCGACGGCAATCCTGTTCCTACAGGCGAAACGGGAGAAATCGTAATTCATACCGATAAAAAAGTTCCCTGCGGGCTGTTCAAAGAATATTACCGCTCAGAGGAAAAGACGAGGGAAGCCTGGCATGACGGCCTGTATCACACGGGCGACATCGCCTGGCGCGACGAGGACGGCTACTACTGGTACGTGGGAAGAATCGACGACGTCATCAAATCCTCCGGCTACCGCATCGGTCCGTTTGAAATCGAAAGCGTACTGATGGAGCTGCCCTATGTGCTGGAGTGCGGCGTTTCGGCCGCACCAGATGAAATCCGCGGGCAAATTGTAAAGGCCAGCATTGTGCTGACCAAGGGTACCGAGCCCACCGAAGAGCTGAAAAAAGAGATTCAGGCCTATGTAAAAAAGCGCACCGCGCCGTATAAATATCCCCGCATTGTGGTTTTTAAGGACGAACTGCCCAAGACCACCAGCGGAAAGATCATGAGGAACAAGCTGTGATGGAAACGAAAAGAATTACTCTTTTTGCCGGCCATTACGGCAGCGGAAAAACCAATATCGCGTTAAATTACGCCATTGCCCTTAAGGAAAAAGGGTTGCCGGTGTGCATTGCGGATCTGGATATCGTAAACCCTTATTTCCGCACCAAGGACAGTGCCGAGCTTTTAGCCCAAAAGGATATCCGGCTGATCTCCTCGGCCTATGCTAACAGCAACGTAGACGTTCCCGCCCTGCCGCAGGAAATGTACGCCGTTACCGAGGATAAGAACACCTTCGCCGTACTGGATATCGGCGGCGATGACCGCGGCGCCCTGGCGCTGGGAAGATACCGGCCCGCAATCCTGGAGGAAAACGATTACGAAATGCTGCTGGTCATCAACAAAAGCCGTCCGCTTACGGCAGATGCGCAGGCGTGCCTGGAGGTCATGCGCGAAATTGAAGCGGCCGGGGGCATTCCCTTTACGGCGCTGGTCAATAATACCAACCTCGGCGCGGAAACCACGGTGCAGACCGTGCTGGATTCCCTTGCATACGCACAGGAAATATCCCGCGCAACCGGGCTTGCCGTAAAAATGACAACCGTACGGGAAGACCTGTACGAGCCGCTGAAACGAAAAGTTGAAAATCTTATGCCGTTGAAGCTGCAAAAGCACAAGGCATGGCAATAAAGGAGGAACAAAAAATGGCAAAGGTTACATTTGATACGGATTTGTGCAAGGGCTGCGGCCTGTGCGTAAGCGCCTGCCCCAAGCAGATTCTTGCCATATCAAAGGACAAAATCAACGTAAAGGGACACCATCCCGCCGAAATGCTGGATCAGGAAAAATGCATCGCATGCGCTTTCTGCGCCACCATGTGCCCCGACTGCGTAATTACCGTAGAGAAATAAGGGAGGAATTTTTATGGCAGATAAGGTTTTAATGAAGGGAAACGAAGCCATTGCCGAAGCCGCGATCATGGCCGGCTGCCGGCATTACTTTGGATACCCGATCACCCCGCAGACAGAAGTTGCCGCCTACATGGCAAAAAGAATGCCCAAAATCGGCGGAACCTTTCTTCAGGCTGAAAGCGAAATTGCAGCCATCAACATGGTGCTGGGCGTTGCCTCTACCGGCAAGCGCGTAATGACCAGCTCCTCCAGCCCCGGAATTTCCTTAAAAAGCGAGGGAATCTCTTACCTGGCAGGCTGCGATCTGCCGGCGCTGATTGTAAACGTACAGCGCGGCGGCCCGGGGCTTGGCGGCATACAGCCCTCGCAGAGCGATTATTTCCAGGCTACCCGCGGCGGCGGCCACGGCGACTATCATTTAATCGTTCTGGCGCCGGCCTCAGTACAGGAAATGGTCTCCCTTACCTTCCAAAGCTTTGATCTGGCCGAAAAATACCGCACGCCCGTCATGCTGCTGGCCGACGGTACGCTGGGCCAGATGATGGAGCCGGTATCCCTGGAGGCGGAAGCCGTCAACGAATACGATAAATCCTGGGCGGTAACCGGCACCAAGTGCGCGCGCAGACACAACATCATCAATTCCCTCGCGCTGGTTCCCTCTGAGCTGGAGCAGTGGAACATTGAGCGCTATAAGCGGTACGCCGTAATGGAAGAAAAAGAAGCGGCGTACGAAGAATATAAGATGGATGACGCCGAAATCGCGCTGGTAGCCTTTGGCATCGCGGCGCGCGTCTCCAAAAACGCCGTGGATGCGGCAAGAGCCAAAGGCATCAAAGCAGGACTGATCCGCCCCATTACGCTGTGGCCCTTCCCCAAAAAGATTCTGGCCCGGCGCGCGGCGCAGTGCAAACGCTTTATCTCTGTGGAACTTTCCATGGGACAGATGATCGAGGATGTCCGCCTGGCAATCGACTGCTCGCGTCCGGTGGATCTGTGCTTCCGCACAGGCGGTATGATTCCCACCCCGGAAGAAGTCCTTGCAAAAATCGAAGCTGTACAGAAAGGAGATGCCCAATAATGGTAGTTTTTCAAAAACCCAAAGCCTTAACGGATGCACCGTTCCACTATTGCCCCGGCTGTACCCACGGCATTATTCACCGGCTGGTCGCCGAAGCGATCGACGAGCTGGGCATTGAGGGCAATACCATCGGCGTAGCGCCGGTGGGCTGCGCCGTATTTGCCTACAACTATTTTGCCTGCGATATGGTAGAAGCCGCCCACGGAAGAGCGCCGGCGGTTGCCACCGGCTTAAAGCGTTCAGAGCCCGGCAACATCATCTTCACCTATCAGGGCGACGGCGATTTAGCCTCTATCGGCATGGCGGAAACCGTTCATGCCGCCGCGCGCAACGAAAATATTACCGTTATTTTTGTAAATAACGCTATTTACGGAATGACCGGCGGCCAGATGGCCCCCACGTCTCTGCCGGGCCAGGTAACGCAGACCTCGCCCTACGGCCGCGACGTAAAGACCGTAGGCTATCCGGTGCGCGTATGCGAAATGCTCTCCGAGCTGGAGGGTCCCTCCTATATCGAGCGCGTTGCCGTCAACGATGTCAAAAATGTAAAAAATGCCAAAAAGGCCATCAAAAAAGCGTTCCAGAATCAGGTAGAGGGAAAAGGGTTCTCGCTGATCGAAGTCGTTTCCACCTGCCCCACCAACTGGGGCATGACGCCGCAAAAGGCTCTGGAATGGCTGAAGGAAAACATGCTTGCCTATTATCCCTTGGGCGTTTATAAAGATAAAGCAGCACAGGAGGCGGAAAAATGAGCACCACCAATATTTTAATTGCAGGCTTCGGCGGCCAGGGCGTCCTGTTTGCCGGAAAGTTTTTAGCCTATGCCGCACTGCTTGAGGAAAAGCAGCTCAGCTGGCTGCCCTCCTACGGTCCGGAAATGCGCGGCGGCACAGCGAACTGCAGCGTTATTATCAGCGACGAGGGCGTAGGCTCCCCCATTGTAAACAAGCCGGATATTTTAGTAGCTATGAACCTTCCCTCCTTAGATAAATACGAGAACGAAGCGGTACCCGGCTCTGTCATTTTAGTGGATTCCTCGCTGATCCAGCGCAAGGTCGTCCGCCAGGATGTAACGACCTACTATATTCCCGCTACTAAAATGGCCTCCGACGCCGGCATCCCTACCCTCGCCAATATGATTTTAATGGGACATTTAATTGCAAAAACCCAGGCGATTCCCTTTGAAATTGTGGACGCTGCCTTAAAGAAAGTTGTTTCAGCCAAACACCAGGATAAACTGGAGGTCAACCGCAAAGCCATTGAAATGGGCTATCACTATAACGAATAACGGAGGCAGAAATTATGCTTGATATCAAAATACAGCTTACCGACCATCCGGCCCCAAAACCCGAAAAGGGCGCGCCGCTTGGCTTCGGCAAAATTTTTACGGACCATATGTTTGTGATGAACTATACCGAGGGAAAGGGCTGGCACGATCCGCGCGTAGAGCCCTTCCACAAGCTCTCCCTCTCCCCTGCGGCCATGGTATTTCACTACGGACAGGAAATGTTTGAAGGCTTAAAGGCCTATAAGGGCGAAGACGGCAAAGCCTATCTGTTCCGCCCCGGAATGAATGCCCGGCGCACCAATAATACCAATGACCGTCTGTGCATTCCCCAAATCCCTGAAGAAGATTTTGTGCAGGCCATCAAGGCCGTGGTCAAAACAGACGAGGCCTGGATTCCCTCGGATCCCGGAACCTCGCTCTACATCCGTCCCTTCATTATCGCAACGGATGAATTCTTAGGCGTTGCGCCAAGCAAAACCTATCTGTTTATCATTATCCTTTCCCCCAGCGGCGCCTATTATGAAAGCGGTCTGGCACCGGTAGGAATTTGGATTGAAGACGAATATGTGCGCGCTGTACGCGGCGGCATCGGCTTTGCCAAGACCGGCGGCAACTACGCCGCATCGCTGATTGCCCAGGTAAAAGCGCATGACGGCGGTTTTTCCCAGGTGCTGTGGCTGGACGGCGTAGAAAGAAAATATATTGAAGAAGTGGGCGCAATGAATATCTTCTTCAAAATCAACGGTAAAATCGTTACCCCCGCGCTTTCGGGCAGTATTCTTCCCGGCATTACGCGTGATTCCGCCATTCAGCTGTGCCGCAAGTGGGGATATGACGTGGAAGAGAGAAAAATTTCCGTTGATGAGCTTCTGGCTGCGCAGCAGAACGGCACTTTGGAGGAATGCTTCGGCACCGGTACCGCGGCGGTAATCTCCCCGGTGGGAAAACTCCGGTACAAAGACGATGTGATGACCATCAACGGCGGCGGCATCGGACCGGTAAGCCAAAAGCTTTACGATACGGTTACCGGCATCCAGAGCGGAAAGCTTGACGATCCCGACGGTTGGCGCGTCTGCGTGGAATCATAAACAAGGCGTTGCTCCTCCCAAGAGACTTGATTCTCTTTAAAAATCGAAATTCTTTTTGTAAAAAATGCCGGCGGTCTGCAGACCGCCGGCATTTTTTGTATTTTGAAAAAGTGCACTCTCAAAACAGAAATTTCTTTTATTTACATAAAATCACTATTTTATGCTCAGATGTACATTTATGAATATTATAGGTAATGAGCTCAGCAAGTCTCAAAATCACCGCAAAGTCTTTCCTTTACAAAGGGGCGCACAAACGTATCGGCGGCCGCCGTATGCAAAGGATGCTTTTGATAATTTGCCAGCGCTTCTTTGGAAGAAAACACACTTTCCAGCATCATGTCAGCATTGGAGGATTCCAACAGCTGAATATGCACCTGCAGCTTTTCCAGGCCCTCTATCTTTCCCGCCAACGCTTCCAGCGCATTTTTGGCGTCACAGGAAATCTGATATTTTCTTTGAGGCGTAAATTCATCTTTAAGCTTCCATAAAATAACATGCCGTATCATCTTCTCTTCTCCTTTTTCCATGCATATAGCTGCATTATATCAAAAAAAGCACTTTTTTTCAAAGCTTTTTTACTTTCCTTTACAGAACAGACTTAATGTGATATAATACTATTAAGAAAGTCAGGGAATACTATGAAATTTTTAAAAGAGCCTCACCATGAAAAACTGACCGATTTTTATAAAAAAAACGGACTTGAAATTGAAAACGGCTGGAGCAGAACGGGCGGCGCTTTCTTCAGCCTGTATGCGGAAGAAAACGGACAAATTGCGGGGGCGGCTACGTTTGCAAAACGTTTTGGCGTCACCCTGCTGGATTACATCGCCGTTGATCCTGCTCTACGAAAAAACGGGCTGGGAAAAATGCTGTTTTTTACCGCCCTCAAAGAAGCTCCCGCCGTCAAAAGCATCTATCTGATTGCCAAAGCGCCCGGATTTTTTAAAGCCATCGGCTGTCAGTATGACGATTCTATGCCACGGCTTTTAGCAGAGTGCATCCAATGCCCGCAATATAAAAAAGAATGCGCCCCCGCCGTAATGCGGTATGTCCTGGAGGAAACAATATGACGATGATAGAACTGAAAGCCGGCCTGCTGTGCCTGGGAATGCGCGTGGCGGCCGATACCAGGGATATTTTATTAAAGGAATATCCCCATTTTGCCGATAAGGGCTTTATTGACGCGGTAAATGCCAAAATAGGAAATTCCAATCTCTGCATCAGTATTGCCGAGGAATATTCCGCAAAATCCCCCTATATTCTCAGAAAAACCGGAGAACAATATTTTGTTTATGCGGGAGACGAAAAATTTGAAATCAAGTTTTTTCCGCCGCTGCCGGCTACCGGTACGGTTTTAGACGATATCGCCCGCCTGCACGCCGACGGCTGCATCAATATCTGGCCCAGCACCAGCTGCTGCTACGATACGCCCGATTTAAAATGCAGCTTCTGTTCGCTGGAATGTAAAAACAAACAGCCGATCCCCGTAGAAGAGCTGTGCTCCGCGCTGCAGCTTTTAATGCAAAAAGTTCCGGACTATACGCTGAATTTCAGCGGCGGCACCTATCAGAACCCCGATGTAATGGCCGACTACTGGTCCGCACTGGCAAGAGGAATCCGCCGTTTTTCCGCCTGCCCGATCGCAGTGGAATTTGCGCCGCCGGCCGACCTCTCCAGGCTGAAGGCGATGAAGGAGAGCGGAATCAACGCGGCCATTATGAACCTTGAAATTGCCGACGCAGAGCTGCGCAGAAAAATATGCCCCGGAAAATCAAGAATTTCCCGCGAACATTATTATAAAGCCTTTGAAGAAGCGGTAAAAGTCTTCGGCTGGGGGCAGGTCTCCAGTGTGCTGATCGGCGGTATCCAGCCAAAGGAGGATATTTTAAAGGAATGCGAAAAAATGGCCGCTATGGGGGTATTCCCCACCATCATGCCGTTCCGGCCCATGGACAACTGTGAACTGCACGGCCTGAAGGCGTGCGATCCGCAGGAGCTGATAGAAATGAGCCTGAAGCTTGGAGTTCTACTGGTAAAATATAAGCTGCATCCCCATCTGCAGGAGGGCTGTACCAAGTGCGGCGGCTGTTCTATAGAAAACGACTGTTACCTTAAAGCAAAACAACATTGACCTTTTTAAACCAAAGCAGCATGTTCTTTCATGCTGCTTTGGTTGTTGCCCGGAACGACAAAACATTCTTTCATATCTATTCTTTATAAAAATCTTCTGCATACCGTACAGAACCCATTGCATCAGGAGAATATTGATCCGCACCGATCATTTGCGCATATTCCTCATTCAATACAGCGCCTCCTACCATTACTTTGACATCCTGCCGCATCTCCCGCAGCTGCCGAATCGTTTCCGCCATAGAAGGAACCGTAGTTGTCATCAAGGCACTGAGCCCTACAAGATAACATTTTTCCCGCCGCACTGCCGCACAAATTTCCTCCGGCGGTACGTCTCGCCCCAAATCAATTACAGTAAAACCATAGCTCTCCAGCAAAACCTTTACAATGTTTTTGCCAATATCATGAATATCGCCCTGTACCGTAGCAAGAATTACTTTTCGCTGTCGCCCATGTTCCGGCCCGGCAGAAGGAATCTTTTTTTTGATCTGTTCAAAAGCATGCGACGCCGCTTCAGCGCTCATCAGAAGCTGCGGAAGATAGAGCTTTTTTTCTTCAAAACGTTCCCCCACCTGGTTCAGTGCGGGAATAATCTCCCTATTGATAATATCCAGCGGCGGCATTGTTGTACAAAGAGATTCCGCCAAAACAGCCGCTCGTTCACTCATTCCCTTTAAAATAGCATACTGCAGACCGTCCGTTTCTTTTTCATCCGCCATAATTTTTTCCGTTTTTTGAACGGAAACCACAGCAACATTTTCAATATACGCACCGCAGCCTGTATCCAGCCCCGTTAACGCACGGAATGCGTAATAGGTGTTCATCATAGCCAAAGAAAACGGATTCATTATGGCGCAATCCAGCCCGGCGTACAGCGCGCCGGAGAAAAAAGCAGCATTCAGCACATCACGTGCCGGCAGACCGAAAGAAATATTTGACACGCCCAAACTTGTACGAAAGCCTGCAGCGGAAAGCCTTTTAATACTCTCCATCGTTACCTGCGGAGCCGCAGAATCGGATGACACAGTCAGGGCCAGCGGGTCTACAATAATGTCCTTTTTTGCAATGCCGTACTCTTCAGCGCAGCGAAGGATTTTTTGGGCAATAGCAAAACGTCCCTGCGCGCTGTCAGGAATACCGTTTTCATCAATGGTTAGCGCAATTAAAACACCGCCGTACTTTTTAACTAAAGGAAAAATCTGTGCCATACTCTCCTGCTTGCCATTTACAGAGTTGACCAGCGGCTTCCCATTATACAGACGCATTGCTCTTTCCAAAACCACAGCGTCGGAGCTATCAATCTGCAAGGGCAATTCACATACAGCCTGAAGCTCCCGCACGGCCATATCCATCAGTTTTGCTTCGTCAATTTCCGGCAGGCCCACATTAACATCCAACACCTGAACTCCAGCCTCTGCCTGCCTGATACCTTCGTTTAAAATATATCCGATATTTTCCTGGCGCAGGGCTTCCTTCAGCTTAGGCTTTCCCGTAGGATTGATACGCTCCCCAATTAGAACCGGCCCTTCCCCAATTCGCACCGCTTGAGCATAAGAAGAAATCACCGTAAAATTCTTTTTTTGGGGATATATATAAGGTATCGCCCGAGTTTTTTCCACGGTTTTTTGAATATATTCCGGCGTTGTGCCGCAGCAACCGCCTAAAATACAGCCGCCCTTACTGGCAATTACCGCCATGAAATCAGCAAAAGCATCTGCATCAATATCATACACTGCACGGCCGTTTTCTACACGCGGCAATCCCGCGTTGGGGTTTACGATAATTGGCAAAGAAGAATACCTCTGATATTTCTCCACCAATTTCAGCATTTTATCCGGGCCAAAGGAGCAATTCATGCCTATGGCATCTACTCCGAGACCCTCCAGCAAAGCGATCATCGCCTCGGGCGGCGTGCCGGTCATCAGCTTGCCCGTTTCATCAAAGGCGTTCGTTACAAAAACCGGAAGCTGTGTATTTTCCTTTGCAGCCAAAACCGCGGCTTTGGTTTCATAGGAATCGCTCATGGTTTCAATTAAAATCAAATCGGCTCCATATTCCTCTGCCAAACGCACCTGTTGAGCAAACAGAGCTACCGCTTGCTCAAACGCAAGATCTCCCAGGGGTGCAAGCATTCTTCCCGTGGGGCCTAAATCAAACGCCACATACCGGCCCGGGAACGCGGAAGCCGCCTGTTTTGCACACAAAATCCCCTCCCTTACCATAGAAGGCGTAACCTCGCTTTTCGCCGCACCAAAGGTATTGGTTTTTATAATATCCGCGCCGGCCTCCAAATAGGCCCGGTGCAAAGCTATAATATTTTCAGGGTGCGCTTCATTCCATGCTTCGGGGGCTTCTCCAGGCGCTAATCCCTGTGCCTGCAGAAATGTACCGGTTCCGCCGTCAAAATACAGCCTTCTTTTTTTTATCTCATCCGTTATTTTCATCTAAAACTCCCATAATTGCCGTGATGGATTTCCAGGGCGACATCAAAAGCGAATCATTTAATGCTATACCTATTTTACAAGCCTCTATCGCCCGCAGCAACTGCGGCTGCACGCTGAGCGGAAGATCCCCATAACCGGGACTGAACCGCGGGCGGCATTTCTTCCCCGTCCGCAGCAGGCGATCTACCGCGCCGCAAAAAGATTCCGCAAAGGCGGAGGAGATCGCATCTACAATGAACATCTGCGCGCGGGAAATCACTTTCTGCTTGGCAATCAGCCGGTCAATCTCTACCCCCAATGTAACGGCAAACACATAAGCACCTGTGCAATTCTGCAGATTTTTGAATAAGTCCAAACTTGTAAACTCTCCAAAGCCTACATCACAACAACCACTTTTACCTAAGCGTACCGGCGTCAGCATATAGCAGTACCGGCAGCGGGCCGTTTTTTTTACCAAACGAAGCCCTTCCTCTACCGCTTCATCCGTATACCCCGGCGCTGCGCCTAAACGCCGGGCTGCCTCAAAAGGATCCAGCACAATCTCTTTAGCCGGTATTTCACCCAGCCCTCTTTGCCAAACACTCATTTGATAATTTCCGATATATTTTTTTGTATCTGCCGGGCAACATCGGGTTTATTCATGGAATAAATATGCACTGCATTGATGCCATTGGCAAAAAGGTCTATCACCTGCTCGGTAGCATAGGCAATGCCCGCCTGTTTCATCGCTGCGTCATCCTCACCATAACGATCTACAATTCGCCGAAACCGCTGCGGCAGTGCCGTACCGGAAATCGCACAGATGCGTTGGATCTGTCGGGGATTGGTCACGGGCATGATACCGGCCACAACCGGCACCTGGATTCCCGCCTTTAATGCCCGATACATAAAATTATACAGAATATGGTTATCAAAAAACATCTGCGTAGTTAAAAATTCACAGCCGCAATCTACCTTACGCTTTAAATTTTCAATATCTGCCGCGCCAGTAGCGCTTTCAGGGTGCCCTTCGGGATAACAAGCTCCGCCGATGCAAAAACCGCCGAAAGAAGCAATCTCCCGAATCAGCTCAGAGGCATACCGATATTCGCCGCACGTCTCACTGCTGCCCGCGGGAACATCTCCCCGCAGTGCAAGGACATTTTCAATTCCGTTTTCTTTAAGCTGCTGCAGCTGCTCTTTTACCTGCTGCCGGGTAGAAGAAATACAGCTTAAATGGGCCAGAGGCGTAACGGAAAATTCTTTTAAAATTTGAGAGGAAATCATCACTGTATAATCCGATGTCCCTCCGCCAGCTCCATAAGTAACGCTCATATAACTGGGCTTAAGCGCTGCTATTTCTTCTACCGCGCTCTTTACGCTTTCAAAAGCGCTGCTATGCTTAGGCGGAAAAACCTCAAAAGAGAGGCTCGGCCGGCTGCCATCGATAATTTGTATTAATTTCATAAGAACCTCTTATTTTTATAATTTTTGTTTTATTATACACCCTAAAAACCGTTCCTACAAGAAAAAATACCGAATCCTCTTTGTCAAAATTTTTCTTGTCATAACCAACGGGCAGCTTACCCGCAGTCCGTTCCTTTACTATTTAGCCTTTGCCTCGCAATACATACAGCGATAAACCCGGTTTTCTCTGTCTGTCAGCTTAAAAATCTGCGGCAGCTCCTGCTCCGTAGCCGAAATACACCGGGGATTTTTGCAAACAAGCACTCCCGTCAGTATTTCGGGAAGCTCGATATGCCGTTTTTCCGCCAATACGGAATTCCGAATCACATCAATGGTAATGCCGGGATCAATATAGCCTAAAATATCCAGATCAATCTCAATATCGGCGTCAATTTTAATAATATCTTTCTTTCCCAGCTTTTTGCTGGCTACATTTTTAATGATGGCTACCGAGCAATCCAGCTTTTCCAGCTCCAGCAGCCGATAGATCTCCATACCGTTGCCGGCCCTGATATGATCGATAACCAGGCCGTTTTTAATGGAATCAATCTTCATACCTCTACCCCCAGCAGCTTCAAAATCAGCGCCATACGCATATATTTGCCGTTTAACACCTGTTTAAAATAGCAGGCGCGCGGGTCGCTGTCAATAGAGACGGCAATTTCGTTTACCCGCGGCAGCGGATGCATAATGCAAAGATCCGCCTTAGCGCCGGTAAGCTTATCCGGT
>CAJMLN010000022.1 GCA_905214315.1 uncultured bacterium
TTACCTCCACATTCTTTTTTATTTTGAATGTCCGCAAAATCCGTCCTACATCAGCGGAACGCCCACGACATTGGCCTCGCTGGCTTTGGGGTACCGGACGTACTGCCCGGAGGCAATTCAGGGGGCGGTTCTCCATAAAGAGGAAATCCGGATGCAGACGGAATGCCTGGCCAAGATGAAGCAGCAGGAGCGGATACAGGCCATGGGGGAGTTTTCCGACCGGGCGGATATCATCGTCTACGGCGGCTGCATTCTCCTGGCCGTGATGGAGTATTATAATTTTGAGGAAATAACCGTCAGCGACAGAGACTCGTTGGAGGGCTTTTTGGAATATAAGGGCAGAGGATAGTGGATATTGCCGCAGGAGGCAGAAAATTTTTCTTTCCGCAGTCGGAGGAAGGACGGCGGAAAATTTTTTATTTTTTTAAAAAAGTTATTGACAAACTGCGGAATTTATCGTATGATACGAACAGATAAAATGCTTTAGCACAGTAAAGCGATAAATTAATGGGAGAGTGACCGCTATGAAAAAAATATTGACCCTGATGCTGGCGGCCGTTATGGCGGCAGCTGCGTTTGCCGGCTGCGGCAAGGAAAACGGTACCCAAAGCGATTCGGAATACGTAAAGGAAAAGGGGACGCTGATTGTAGGCATTACTGAGTTTAAACCCATGGATTATAGGGATGAAAACGGCAATTGGATCGGGTTTGACGCCGATATGGCCAACGCGTTTGCCGAGAGCCTCGGCGTAAAGGCCGAGTTTGTCGTTATTGAATGGGACGGCAAGATCATGGAGCTTGACAGCAAAAATATTGACTGCGTTTGGAACGGTATGACACTAGTTGATGAGGTGCTCAATGGTATGGAGACCACCAATCCTTATTGCAAGAATGCGCAGGTAGTGGTAGTGCGCAAGGATAAGGCGGACGCCTATCAGAGCGTAGAGGATATGAAGGATTTAAAATTTGCTGTTGAATCCGAATCTGCTGGTGAAAAAGAACTGAAGGCGCTGGGGTACAATTATGTAGCGCTTTCTGCACAGTCCGATGCGCTTACCGAGGTAAAGGCGGGAACATCCGACGCCTGCGTGATCGATCTTTTAATGGCCGGCGCGATGATCGGCGAGGGCACGAGCTACGAGGAACTGACGTATACGTTTGCTTTGAACAGTGAGGAGTACGGCGTGGGCTTCCGCAAGGGCTCCGATCTGGCTCAGATGCTGAATCAGTTTTTTGTGGATTCCTACAACAACGGCTCTCTGCTGGCTAAGGCCGAGGAGTATGGCGTGCAGGAATCGCTGATTGAGCAGAAATAAGCATCGCTGCGGTGCCGCTTTTGATACAGAACTTTGAGGCTGGAAAATCAAACAGCTTTATTAAACGGGCTTAGGCAGAGAGGATCCCTCTCTGCCTTTGCGCGTTGCTTATAATATGAATAAAGGTTGGTAAAACTATGTTACAGGAAGTAATGCTTGCGCTGTGTCAGGGCTTTTTAAAAACGCTGGAGCTCTTTTCCCTTACCCTGCTGGGGGCGCTGCCGTTGGGATTGCTGATTGCTTTTGGTTCCATGAGCCGTTTTTTTCCGCTGCGGTATTTGATAAAAACGGTGGTTTGGATTATACGCGGTACGCCTTTGATGCTGCAGCTGATTATCATTTACTATGGTCCGGGGCTAATGGGAAACAATATTTGGAGCAGCATGGAAAATGACCGGATGATAGCGGCGGTAGTGGCTTTTATTATCAACTACGCCTGCTATTTTTCGGAAATTTATCGCGGCGGTATTGAAAGTATTTCCAAAGGTCAGTCTGAGGCCGGGCAGGTTCTGGGAATGACAAAATCCCAGATTTTCTTTAAAGTAACACTGAAGCAGGCGATTAAGCGCATTATTCCGCCGATGAGCAATGAGATTATTACTTTGGTGAAGGATACCTCACTGGCAAGGATTATTTCTGTTTATGAACTTATATGGGCCGGACAGGCGTTTATTAAAAGCGCAGGAATTCTTTGGCCGTTGTTTGCCACGGGACTTTTCTATCTCCTTTTCAACGGACTGCTGACGCTGCTTTTTGGCTATACGGAAAAAAAGCTGAGCTATTTTCAGTAAAGGAGGAATCGGTCAATGTCAATTTTACAGGTGCAGAGTTTAAAAAAGAGCTTCGGAAAGACCCAGGTGCTCAAGGAGATCAGCTTTTCCCTGGAAAAGGGCGAGGTGCTCTCTATTATCGGTTCCTCCGGCAGCGGCAAGACGACGCTGCTGCGGTGCCTGAATTTCCTGGAATTTGCCGAGGGCGGAACGATTTCGGTGGACGGAAAGGTTATTTTTGAAGGCGGCGTCAAAAAGCGGTATAAAGAGAAGGAAATCCGTGAAAATCGTCTGCATTTCGGGCTTGTGTTTCAATCCTTCAATCTGTTTCCGCAGTATAACGTACTGCAGAACGTAACCCTTGCACCGCTGCTGCTGAAACGCGATACGCCGGAGAATATTGAAAAAAAGGCATTGTCGTTGATTGAACGGGTGGGGCTTTCGGATCGGATTGACTATTACCCGTGTATGCTTTCCGGCGGGCAGCAGCAGCGGGTGGCAATTGCCCGGGCGCTGGCACTGGAGCCGGATATTCTTTGCTTCGACGAGCCTACCAGCGCGCTGGATCCGGAGCTGACCGGCGAGGTGCTGAAGGTAATACGCTCCTTAAAGGACAGCGATTCCACAATGATTGTCGTTACCCATGAAATGCAGTTTGCCCGGGAAGTGGCCGATAAGGTGATTTTTATGGCCGACGGCGTCATTGAGGAGGAGGGGACGCCCGATAAGGTCTTCGGCTCGCCTGCGTCGCCGGCTTTGAAGAGCTTTCTTTCCAAATTGAGCTAATGGTTTGACAAATCCTGTGTTTTCGGCGTATAATAACGAATACATATGCAAAAAGAGGTATTGATATGAAAACGGATCTTGTAAGGGATATCTATGGCGCTATGCAGCCGGGGCGTGTGACTGTGGCCGGCTGGGTTCGTACGATACGGGCCTCCAGGGATTTCGGCTTTATTGAGCTGAACGACGGTACCTGCCAGAAAAATATTCAGGTGGTATTTGACCGCAGTCTTGAGAATTTTGATACTGTGGAAAAGCAGAACGTTTCGGCCTGTCTGATTGTGGAGGGAGACGTGGTGCTTACGCCCGACGCGCGCCAGCCCCTGGAGATCAGGGCGGTAAATATCGTTATTCACGGTACCAGCGAGCCGGATTTTCCCATACAGAAAAAGAAGCACTCCTTTGAATATCTGCGTACGGTGGCGCATCTGCGTCCCCGGACTAATACCTTTACGGCCGTGTTCCGTGTGCGTTCGGTTCTGACCTATGCCGTACATCGTTTTTTACAGGAGAACGGCTTTGTATATATCGCTACGCCCTGCGTCACTACCAGTGACTGCGAAGGCGCGGGCGAGGTGTTCCGGATTTCTTCCATGGATATGGAAAATCCGCCCCGCGGGGAGGACGGAAGGATCGATTGGTCCAAGGACTTTTTCGGTAAGGAGGCCTTTATGACGGTCAGCGGTCAGCTGAATGTGGAACCGTTCTGCTGGGGCTTCCGCAAGGTGTATACTTTCGGGCCGTGCTTTCGGGCAGAAAACAGCAATACGCCCCGGCATGCGGCGGAATTCTGGCAGGTGGAGCCGGAGATGGCCTTTGCCGATTTAAACGAACTGATGGATACGATTGAGGCGCTTTCCAAATATGTAATTCGCTATGTGCTGGAGCATTGCCCCGATGAGTTGGCTTTCTTTGACCAGTTTATGGAAAAAGGACTGCTGGAAAAACTGCACCGCACGGTAGAGAGCGATTTTGCACGGATTTCTTACCGCGAAGCGCTGAAGCTTTTAAACGAAAGCGGCATTGCCTTTGATATTGCGCCGGAATGGGGCACGGGAATTCAGACCGAGCATGAAAAATATCTGGCGGACGAGGTCTTTAAGCGTCCGGTTTTTGTTACCGACTATCCCAAGGAGTGCAAAAGCTTTTATATGCGGCTGAACGACGATAACGAAACCGTTGCCGCAACGGATCTTCTGTTTCCGGGACTGGGGGAGATTGTAGGCTCCAGCCAGAGAGAGGAACGGTATGACGTGCTTATGCAGCGGATTCATGAGCTGGGTCTTAAGGAAGAGGACTATGCCTGGTATCTGGATCTGCGCCGGTACGGCAGCTGCCAGCACAGCGGCTTCGGTATGGGCATTGAGCGCATGATGCGCTATATTACGGGCATGGAAAACATCCGCGACGTGATTCCCTATCCCAGAACGCCGAATTCAGCTGAATTTTAACCGTAACATAAAAAATCGGCCTCCTGTTTTTTTAACGGGAGGCCTGCTTTTTTTTAAAGAATTATGACTGCTGCGGCGCGCCGCGCTCGGAAAGCTTTTCGCAGGATTTCGGCGGATCCGATTCGGATGCCCGGGTTAAGTGCATATCCTTCAGAGCACGCCGAATTGTAGTTTGGAAGGACGGATCTCTGTCCTCATCAAAGAACGCATAGCCGCAGGCGATATGCAGGGGAAACGGGAGATTCATGGCGGCGATGAAGGATTGGAATTCCCGGATTCTGCCGCTTATGCCTGTAAGATCATTGATGATATACACAAATTCCTCCTCTCCGGTACGATAGCAGGCGCCTTCGGTGGGAAAGATATTTTTGATGCCGTGGCAGCAGGCGCATAGCGCAAGGTCACCGTTCTGCACGCCCGAGGTTTTCTTAATTTCTTCCAGATTGCTGACGCCGAAGGCAACAGCGGCCCGGTATTGCGGCTTTCTGCCGTCTTTTTCCAGGTCCGGCAGCAGCGCGTTGTAGGCATCGCGGCTTCTTACGCCGCAGAGCGGGTCCGCAAGCGCGAGCTCCTGAACGTAGGCAGTCTGCCGGGCTTCTGCCTGCGCGGTACTGTAGCGGTGCACAAAAATGCGTACGAAGATTACGTAGGAAAGCACCAGCTCATAGGTAAACAGATACGGAAAAAACGCAGGATCGCCGTCAACAAACAGAAGCAGCCAGTAAAAAGCCACCGAGCATCCCAGTAAAAGAAGCGGAAAGAGGCAGCTTTTTGCCGCACGGTTTTTATGTTTGACGGTTTCGCGGATGCAGGCGATCAGGGCATAGATAAAGTTCAAAAGCATCAAAAGCCAGGTAAGCGGGGTCAGATAAAACATATCCAGGGGCGTAAAGAGCTGAAATGCCCAGTTCAGCAGGATATTTCCCGTAAAAATCCAGGCGGAGACCAGAAAGCCCTTTTTCATTTTGCTCCGGCATAGAGAGGCGAAGAAAATGTTGAACGGAACCGGCAGAACGAGAAAGCTGAAGGCAGAGATAAAGTAAATGATGTAGGGACTGCTGATAAAAAACTGCAGTCCGCCCTTGAGGTTCATCAGCCATACGCCCAGATAGAGCGCCAGCAGCATCAGCGCAACAGCGCCGCTCTTGCTCAGCCCGGGCGCTTTCCTTAAATATTTCAGATACATTACCAGCCAAACAACGGCACAGAAGAGCAGAATAAACGCTGAAATTACAATCGGCAGCGTGCGGAAATAAACCTGCATAAGACAGGCGGAATAGCTGCCGCCGTAAATGTACAGATGCGGGCGGGAAGGATTTCCCTCATAGACAGGGACGGTTTTGATGCGGATGGCGGCATCCTTGTAATCCTCGGGCAGCCGTACAATATGGTATACCGTGCCCGCGGATTTGATAAAGGAGGGCTTGTTTTCCTCATAGCCGCAGGAATAAATAGATTGGTTATTGACGTCTACATCCACCTGCATGTGCGTAGTGGAAAACAGCAGAGTTTTATCGGGTACGTCATCCTTTTTAAAATAAACGATGTTGAAAAAGCCGTGGTCAAAGTCAATTTGTGTGGAGGGCATGTGAGAAACGGATTCGGTATCCAGATATACCGACGGCGCTTCAAACCCGGCAATGACAAATACCATGGTCAGAAGCAGAATACCCAGCAGCGGAACAAATATCCATAAAAGTTTTTTCATCGGCGCTCCTTTTTCACAGATAGCAGTTGATTTATACAATAACAATGTACTGTATTATTATATCAAAAAATGTCGATCTGGCAAGACGGAGATGAAAATATTTGTCCCTTATCTTTGCTCAGCCGATTTTATAGACGCCGGGCGAGGGCAGATCGGCAAACCGTACGGTATTCGTTTTGTTGATTAATATTTTAAAAAACCGGCGTTAAACTCCTGTGCTGTAAAGGAATATCCCTGTTTGCGAAGGTTTGCGATTTTTATCGCTACCAGATTGACGTCCGAGTCTGTCGCTTGAGCGATTTGGGAAATATTATAGTGATAGGTATGAATGTATTCCAGAATATCTTCGTTTTTCAGCAGCAGACTGGCGGCAAAAATATTTGCTTCATACTCGGGGCGGGAATCCATATCGTACAATAAAAATTCCTGTAAACACTGGTCCTTGGCAAGCGCCCGATGCAACTGGTCATGACCGAGCTCATGGGCGCATACGATATTTTTCATTGCGGGAGTAAGCGTGGGGTTCAATACGATATAACGGTTTCGCTGAATGACTGTGTACAACCCTTTTAGGGTTCCGATGTCCATGAACTTTACGTTAATTCCTAATTTTTTTGCCATAACAACAGCGTTTGTAGTATTGAATTTTTTGACTAAAGCAGCAGCTTTTTTTTGAATTTCACAGATCAAAGCGTCATCCCCCTTTGTTCAGCAGCCGTTTTTCTGCTTATACAGGAGTATTATAACAGATGCTATGTACCATAAATAGGACATAAAAAAATAAATGGTAAAATTTTTTATTGAATTTTTATTGACGGAATCAAAATAGGAGAAAATATTATTTCTTTTTACTGCCGTATTTTCTATTCTTTAATTTGGCGTCCCAATACAGGTCATTGATCGCCCGCATCACTTTATCCTTGTCGTTTTCGGTAAGCTCGCCGCCGGCAAACAGTCCGCCGAGCTGGGAAACAAGCGTTTGAACCTCGCGTTTTGCCTTGGCACCGCCCCGAACTGCAGCGTCGGCGATCAGCTGTTCTTCGTTAGTAAGAAGATAGTCAATCGTTACATTGTATATATCGGCGATTTTTGTGTACAGATTGCTTTGCTTGGGATACATCCTGCAAAGCTCGTAATTCTGATAGGTACGCGTGGAAACGCCTATGGCGCGGGCGGCCTGCTCCTGCGTCCATTTTGCCTGCCGGCGCAGCAGCTTCAGCTTTTCACCGAATTTCATAAAAAACATCCCCTAAAACTAATTTTTGGTATTGACAATTGGAAAATGTTTGCTTATAATAAGAAACACGAAACAACTTTCGTATATTATTATATAGCAATTGCGTAAAATGTCAACCGTTATCTTGCAGTGAATATTAAGCGGCAGTAAATATGTTGTTTGATTTCCTACTGCGCGCAGGGCAGAGGCCAGGCCGCGGTATTGCTTGAGGGGGAAGAAAGGAGAAATGATGGAAATAAAATACAGGGCCAGCTGTCCGATATGCGGCCACAATCTATTTAAGGGAACGCCGCATTCGCATATTGATGTGAACTGCCCGAAATGCGGCCAGCTGTTGCAGATAACCTTTGCCGAGGAAGGCGTCGTCAGCGCGGTGGTAATGAAGAAGACCGCATGCGAAGGAAAAGAAACAAAATAATATCTTGCCGAAGAGAAACGTTGGACTTGTTGAATGATCAAGAGGAACCTGGCAGGTAAGCTTTATGCTTATCTGCCGTTTTTTTTATTTTAAACTGGACAGAAATTGACCGGTTTACTTGCTACAATAGCCACGAAACCAGCAGGAAAGGAGGTGCGGCAGTTATGGGAACGGCACAGCGCAGGCAGCTGCTTTTGAAAGCGCTGCGCCGGCGCAGGCATGATACTATCGGGAGCCTGGCGGCGGAATTTGAAGTATCTGAGCGGACCATACGCAGAGATATTGAAATCTTAAGCCTGGACGAGGCGATTTATACGGCTCCGGGACGCTATGCCGGCGGCGTATATATGCTTGACGGCTGTTACACCGAGCGCGAAGGCTTCAGCACAGCCCAGACTGCCGTACTGAAAAAGCTGCTGGAACAGGCCCGCGGGCACTGCCGATGCGATCTGACCGGACAGGAGACAGAGGAGCTGGAAACGCTGATCCGTTTGTATGAAAAGCCGCAGCACCCGGGGGACCTAAAAGAGAAAAGGAGATTTTTATGAAAAAAGAGGAAAAGGAACTGTTTTTTGCGCTTTGCCGGTTCCGGGAAGCGAACGGCGAAAAAATACGGGAATATGTGTCGGCCGGGGCCGATACGCCGGCGGTGCTGGGGCATTTGCTCTTTAACCGTATGGGCGGCGCCGCTTACGGCGTGCTTTTAAAAAACGAATTGCTGTCAAAAGTAAACCGGGAATTCCGCAATACCTTAAAAGGAGTGTATGTGCAGAATCTGCAGAGGAATAAAAGCTATTTTGCCTGCGTGCACATGCTGGCGCAGGCGCTGAGGGAATGCCGCGGCAAATATGTGATGCTCAAGGGCGCTTATCTGTGCGGGTATTATCCCGGGGGATACAGAACCTCCAACGACATTGATATTCTGGTACATCCCAACGACCTGCATCTTGTGGAGGCGGCCCTGCAGAAGGCGGGCTTCCGGCAGGGGTATATCCGAAACGAGTGCTTTGTAAGCGCACAGCGGAAGGATATTATATCCTCCCGGATCATGCGGGGAGAGACGGTTCCGTTTATCAAGGAGGTGAATCTGCCGCAGATGAAGTTTTTGGAGGTGGATATGAATTTTTCGCTTGACTATAAAAACGGCGGGGACGATGCGGTAAAGGAGATTATTGCCGGCGGCTGTGAGCGCTGCACAGCGGGGAAAAGGATTCCGACGCCCTCGGCGGACGACTTTTTTATTCATCTTTGTGAGCATCTGTATAAGGAAGCGGCCGCGTACCCGTGGGTGGAAATGCGCCGGGATATGACCCTGTATAAGTTCTGCGATATTTATACGTTACTCTGGGACAGGGATTTGAAGGAAAACGGCGCGCTGACGGAAAGGATCCGGAAGCTGGGAACGCAGAAAGCCTGTTATTATGCCGTGTACGCGGTAAAGGAGTTGCTGGGCCTGCCGGAAGCGGGGGAGAAATTACTGGAGAGCCTGCAGCCGGAGGATACGGCGTTTCTGCACGAGGTGGTTACGCCGCATGACCGCGGACGGGCGGTCTATTTACAAAAGGATTTTAAAAAGCGGTTCTGGGCGGCGGATCGCCGGACGCTGCTAAGGGAGGAAGGAAAATGAAAGCACTGCATATGAGAAAGAATCTGACAAGGGGATATCTGTTTACTTTCTGCGGTTTGGACGGCTGCGGAAAGACGACGATGATCCGGCGCCTGGAGGCATGGCTCAGGCAGCAGGGAAAGCCGGTTCTGCTTACCCGCCAGCCCACCGATGCGGTGAGAAATTCCGCCATCTTCCGTACGTATATGGATCAGCCCGATCACCGGGACTATGAATACCGCAGCCTTTCACTGCAGGCGGCGGCGGATCGCATCCAGCATGTGACCCGGTATATTTATCCGGCAATGCAGGAGGGAAAGATCGTTCTGTGCGACCGTTATTTCTACTCCTGCCTGGCCAACCTGCTGAGCAGGGGCTATACAAAGGACCGGTGGATTTATGAGGCAGCCTCGTTTGTTCTGCAGCCGGACGCGGCGTTCTTTCTGGATATTTCCGTTCAGGAAGCCATCGCCCGGGTGCGGCAGAGGGCAGAGGAAAAGGAGCGGTATATTCACGAAAGCCTGCAGTACAGGCTGCGGAATTCTTATATAGAGATCGCCCGAAAAAACAAGGGCATCCTTCTTTCTACCGCGGAGGAGGAGGAAAAAACATTTGAAAAAATCAGACAGACAGTACAGAAATGCTTGGAGGAAAATAGAAATGGATAGGAAAAAGGACGTTTATGACGTTATCGAGGAGATCAGCGGCGCTGCCGTTAAGGAGGAAACACAGCGGCTGGACAGCGATCTGGGCTTTGACAGCCTGAAAATGGTGCTGCTGCTGATTTTATTGGAGGAAAGGTTTGCAATGGAACTGAATGAGAGCGATATGAACCCATTTGCCTTAGAGACGGTGGCGGACGTAATGGCTTTGGTATGCCGGTATAAAGGAGAAGAGACATGAAAAAGAAAGTATCCTTACCGCTGGGAGACAGCATTTATCAGACGTATCATTTTCAGGGAAGTGCGGCGGCGGTAACGGTAAAAAATCCGTCGGTGCGCAATTGGATTCTGTGTCATTGTTTAATGCTGCAATGCACCCGGAAGTTCCTTTCGGGCTATACTACGCCGCAGGTCCATATCAGAAATTCAAAGATTAATGAAAATCCGTATATAGAGAGAAAAAACCTGAGCGTGCAGTTTTTGATGAACAGCCTTACCAGAGTTATAAAAAATCTGCTTAACCAGGGCTATTACGTGCATTTTTATGGTGCGGATGACTATTATATGGAGGGAAAAACCTGGTACCGGCAGCGGCATTTTTCCCATGACGGGCTGATCTGCGGCTATGATGAAAACGATAAGACCTATGAAATATACGCCTATGATGCCAGCTGGGTGTATACGCGCTTTCGGGTAAAACAGAGCTCTCTGGTTAAGGCCGTTCACAGATCGGCGGCGGATACCGGAGAATACGGCGGCCTGATCGGCATCAAGGCCTCCAAGTGGCCGGCCTATTTTCACGCGTCCGAGGCCGTGGCGCAGCTGAGGGAGTATATCGGGCTTGATAAAGATCCACCGGAGGGCGAGGCTCTGGTAGAGGGCATTGTGGTGCAGGATTATCTGAAAATGTATTTGGAAAGTATCCGGGACGGACGCATCCCCTATGAAAGAATGGATAAAAGAATTTTCCGGCTGGTATGGGAGCATAAAAAATGCGTGCTGGAATGTCTGCAGAATATTGAGCAGATTCTGGGTATGGGCTGTATCCCGGGGGAGAGCGTGCTGCCGAGTGCAGCGTACCGGGAAATTGTGCAGCAGGCGGATCTGATCCGCATGATCTATGCAAGGTACAGCCTGAAGCGCGAAGATAAGCTGCTGGAGTTTATGGAAGACCGGCTGACGGCTTTAAAGGAACAGGAGCAGAGCATTTTAAACAGCGCGGTGGAGCAGGCGGAAAGCATTTTAAGAATGAAGGAGGAAAAATAAGATGCTGTGGGAAAAGATCAGGGAGAATATGATGAAGAATCCCCATAAAAAAATTTGGGAAAACGGCGTTTGCCTTACGTATGAGGAAATGCTTGTCTGGGCCGAGAGCCTGGCAAAAAAGATAACGGCGCCCTGCTGTGCGGTTTTATGCCGCTCGGAGCTTTCTGCGGCGGCGGCGCTGCTGGCCTGCTTTGCAGCCGACGTTACGGCGGTGCCGATGTCCTACCGCTACGGCGAGGAAAATTTAAGAAAGATTCTGGAGTTGGTGCATCCGCCGTGTATTCTTACCGACGCGGACGGCACGCTTGCCGTTACCGATACGGATACGGGGGAATATGAGGCGCCTGCGGAGGAGCCTGCGCTGATTATGTGTACCTCCGGCACTACGGGAACGCCCAAGGGCGTTATGCTGAGCCGGCAGAATATTTTGAGCAATTTAGCGGATATTCTGCGTTACTTTCCGCTGTGCGGGGAGGACCGTGTTTTGATTGCGCGGCCGCTGTATCACTGCGCTGTGCTCAGCGGCGAATTTTTGGCCGCGCTTTGCCGCGGCGCGGATATCTGCTTTTATTCGGGAGAATTCAATCCGCTGTATCTGCTGCAGCGTATCCGGAAATATCGGATCACCGTAATGGGCGGCACGCCCACGCTGTTCCATCTGATGGGATATTATATCAAAAATAAGGAGACGGTCGCATGCCTTAAAAAGCTGGTGATCAGCGGCGAATGTCTTTCGCAGAGCACGGCGCAGAGGATCCGGGAAATTTATTTAGGCGCAGAGATCTATCATGTTTATGGCCTGACCGAGGCCTCGCCCCGGGTGGCGTTCCTGGCTCCGGAACTGTTTGACGAGGTGCCCCAGAAACTCAGTGCGCCGCTGGCCTCGGTAGAGCTTAAAATAGCCGGTCCCGACGGGCGTGAGGTTCCTGCCGGAGAGCACGGCGAGCTTTTAGTAAGGGGACCCAACGTGATGCAGGGCTATTATAAGAATGAGCCGCTTACCCGAAAGGCACTGGCCGGTGGATGGCTGCATACGGGTGATATTGCCGTAAGGGACGGCCGGGGAAGAATTGAGATCTGCGGACGGAAGGACGATATGATTATCCGCGCGGGCGTCAATATTTATCCGGCGGAGATCGAGAGAGCCCTGATGAAGGATCCGCGCACGGAGCAGGTGCTTGCCTACGGTGTGGCCGGACGGGACCGGATTACGCGGATTGCCGTAAAGATCAAAGGGCGCTTTCTGGAGGAGGAAGAGGTACATGCTATGTGCCGGGAGCTGCTGCCGGAATATCTGCGTCCGGGACTGGTGGAGCTGGTAAAGGATTTTGAGCGCAGCGGTTCGGGAAAGCTGGTGAGAAAATGAAGGAGCGGGAATATAAATGGCTTTTGACCAAATATGAGGTGCTTTGCCTGGATGAATTTATTGAGCGGCTGCCTGTCATGGAAGAAAAGAAGCAATTCCATATCAATTATTATTTTGATACGGCCGATCTGTCCTTCCATGCGCAGGATATTACCGTGCGTATCCGGCAGAGCGGCAATAGCCTGAAGGGCACCGTAAAACAGCATACCTTTGACGGAATTCACAGTGAGAGCAGCGAGTATGACTTTCCCGTACAGCGTCTTCCCGGGACGATCTGCCTACAGGGAAAAAAGCTCTCGCTTTTGGGGCAGCTGTTTACACAGCGGAGGGTTTATTCTGTCTCCGGCGGCATGACGCTGTACATAGACAAAAACATGTATTTAGGAAAAATCGACTATGAAATGGAGCTGGAATATGAGGAAAATTCCGTCTCTGCGGCGGAGCGGCTCCAGTGCAGTGCGGTGGAGTGGCTGAAAAGCTGCAGCGGCAGACTGCGGGAAGAAAATGTACGCAGTAAATCCGCCCGTTTTTTTGAGGCGGCCGCCGAGATGAAGGAAAGATTCGTCTGGTGCTGATACGGCGCCTTGACGCGAAAACGAGGGAAAAGAGGAGGAATAAAATGTTGCCAAAAAAGAAGACACGGGAGCCCGCCGTATATATTACGGGCGATAAGCACCGGAATTATAAAGCATTTTTGCGCTTTGTAAAAAAGCATAAGCTTACCCCGCGGGATACCGTCGTTATTTTAGGGGATTCCGGCTTTAACTGCTTCGGCGACAGGCGGGACGACGCACTGAAGGAAAAGATTTCGCAGGCGGGGCCGGCGGTGCTGTGCATTCACGGAAACAAGGAACGGCGCCCGGAGGAAATCCCGTTTTATAAGCAGGGCAGATTTTCAGGCGGCACGGTGTGGTATGAAGAGCAGTATCCCAATCTGCTGTTTGCGCAGGACTGTCAGATCTATACCCTGGCGGGGAGGGACGCCGTGGTGCTGGGCGGCGCGCACAGTGTTGACCGCCTGTTCTGCCTGGAAAACGACAGGCCCGTTTGGGAGCATGAGGATGTGAGCGAGGAAACGAAAAAGCACCTGGAGGAAGTCCTGGCGGCGCGGGGAAACAGGGTGGATTATATCCTTTCCCACACCGTGCCGTATAAGTATGAGCCGCGGGAGATGTTTCTTTCCAACCGCAAAAGGAAAAAGCCTAAAAAAGGCTTTGTGCCGGATATTGATAAAACTACGGAAAAGTGGCTGGATAAGATTGAGGAAAGCGTATATTACCGGCATTGGTTCGCGGGCCATTACCATACGGACAAGCATGTGGACAAGCTGAGCATTCTGTTTGATACGTTTGTTCAGCTGGAGCCGGCCGGCCAGGGGAAGGAAAACTGCCGGCAGGAGGAGCCGGAAGGGGCAGGTGTACCATGAGCGCTTTGGGGGCTTTTTTGGAGCGGGCGCTTACGCCCGAGGTTCTGCTGGCGCTTTTCGCTGCGGCGGGCATTGCCTGCGGCAGACTGAAGGCGGGGGGATTTTCGCTTTCCGCCGCGGGAGCGCTGGTGTGCGGGGTTCTCTCGGGAATGGTGCTTTCGGCTTTTCCGCAGTTTACGGCGGGCGGTTATACGGCGGTGCTGTATTCTCCGGCTTTTGAGGAAAAGCTTTCCTTTCTGTCTGCCGGGGCGACGGCGCTGTTTATGGCGGCCGTTGGGCTGGAGGCCGGCCGGGAGCTGACGGGCTTTGACAGAAAAAAAGTTCAGGCGGCGCTTACCGGTGCGGCCATGGTGCTGGGCGGCGGCACGGTTGTTCTGCTCTGCTGCCTGGGCGGCGGCAGTCTTACGCCTTCGGCCGGCATCGGCGTCTTTGCCGGTGCGCTGACCAGTACACCGGCCCTTTCCGCCGCTGCCGAGTTTGAAACGGTTGTTTCTGCGGAGCTGGTTTCGGGCTATGGCGTTTCGTATCTGTTCGGTGTTTTAAGCGTCGTTTTGCTTGTGCAGTTTCGGCTGCGGCAGTCTGCGGCGGCGCCGAAGGCGGAAAAAGAGCCCGCGGTGGAAACGCGGGGAGGGAAAGGCTTGTTGGCGGTATTTTCCGTAATAGCGGCCGGCGGTATCCTTGGCGCGGCGGAGCTTCCGGGAATACGATTTTCCTTCGGCGCGGCGGCTGGGACTCTGTTTGCCGGGATTCTGGCGGGACGGATTTTGGCAAAGCGGAGGCACTGTTTTTCTCCCGCGGTGCTGGGCACGCTCAAAAGCCTGGGGCTGACCCTGTTTTTGCTGGCCATGGGGCTTAAGGGCGGCGCGGCGTTTATACAGAAAGCGGATATCCGATGCCTTATGCTGGGGGCGCTGACAACGCTTGCCGCCCTGTTTGTAGGCTGGCTGCTGACTGCGGGAGTATTTAAAATGAAAAAAACAGAAAGCCTGAGCATTCTGTGCGGCGGCATGACCAGCACGCCGGCGCTGGGCGTTCTATCGCAGCGGGCGGAGGCGGAGCTCTCCTTGTATACGGCCTCGTATATCGGAGCGCTGCTTGTCTTGGTGCTTTTTGCCAGAGCGCTGTGCTGTCTGTTTTGTTAGGAGGAAAAAATGGAGGAGATCCGGGTTGTTTTGGAGCGGCATGATCAGTACATAAAAACCCTGCAGCAGCAGGTAACGGATCTGCATCAGGTGCAGAACGAGATCCGCACGATGAATGAAACGCTGATCACGTTAGCCAATGAGATTAAGCACGCCAACGAGCATCTGGCGCGCCATGAAGAAAAGATCGATGAGATGGAAAGCCGGCCGCGGATCCGGCTGAATCAGATTACCGCGGCGGCCGTTACCGCGCTTACCAGCTGTCTGGTTTCGGCGGCGGTAAGCGTTATCATTGCAAATTATCATTAAGGAGAAGAGAGAAATGAGTTTTGAAGAGTATATTAAACCTGAGCTTTTGATATTGATACCTGTTGTATATGCGGTTGGGGCGGCGGCGAAAAAGAGCCGCTTGCCCGACCGGTGGATTCCGCTTGGTCTGGGTGGCGTTTCGGTTGTTTTAGCGGCGGTCTGGGTGCTTGCAAACAGCGCGCTCAGCTCGTGGCAGGCGGTGCTTTCCGCCGTGTTTTCGGCGGTAACGCAGGGAATTCTGATTGCCGCGGCCAGCGTATATATCAGCCAATTGTATATTCAGGCAAAGAAGGAGGAATGAAGGATGGCATTTTTACAGGCGGATTCTGTCCGGCAGGAATGGGGACTGACCGTTTATGAAAAGATGATTCCCTGGGGCGCGGTCTGGCCCAAAAATGTTTATGATGCAAACGGCAGAATTCAGTATGCCAAAGGCAGCCGTTATAAGGCTGATCGGCTGCTTTCCGGCGGCAGCGGAGAAGTAAAATATATTACGGTTCACAATACCAATACCATTGCTGTGGCGCAGGGAACCACTATGGCCGAGCAGTATGCACGGGCTACCTGGCCTAACGCCAATATGAAGGACAGCCGCGTGCATTATTATATTGACGATACCGATTGCTGGCAGCTGCTGCGTGAGGACGAGGTCGGCTGGCATGCGACGGATTCCCGGGGGCCGGGCAATGAGAGCTCTTTGGGAATAGAAATTATTATGGATGGCAGCGGCAGCGAGAGAGACCAAAAGGCCGAGGATCGGGGCGCCCTGCTGGCGGCAATTCTGCTGAACCGCCACGGGCTTTCCGTCGACAGGCTGGTTGCGCATCAAAGGTGGTACGCAAAAAAATACTGCCCCCAGTATATTCTGCCGCATTGGGAGAGCTTCCGGCAGCGTGTGGCGGCATATATGCGTGCTTATGGCGGTGCGCCTGCGGAAACGGATATTCCGGAGGAAACAGCGGTTTTTGCGGGGGATCTGGTGCATTTAAAGGAGAACGCCGTATATATTTCCGGCGCGGCGATCCCTGCCTGGGTGCGCGAAAAAAACTGGTATGTAAAGAGCGTGTCCGGCGCAAGAGCCGTCATTGACCGGGATGAGCAGGGAACACATTCTATCTGCAGCCCTGTGGATAAAAAATATCTCTCTGTTGTCCGGGCATCGGAACAGGAGGAGGCGGAGCACTTGCCGTATCAGGTAAAGGTGACGGCATCGGCGCTCCATATACGCAGCGGTCCCGGAACGGATCGGGCAAAAAAAGGAACGATTACGGATCGGGGCGTCTATACCATTGTGGAGGAGGCCGCCGGACCGGGCGCCGAAAAGTGGGGGCGTCTGAAATCGGGCGCGGGATGGATCGCTTTGGATTATACAAAGAAGCGATAGGCCTGCGGCGGAGGCTTGCAGTTTATCGGTTTCGATAGCAGGCGGAAGGAAAATATTCTTTCTCTGCGGTGGGTAAGCACAAACAAGCTGAACGGGGTTTAGACCCGGTCAGCTTGCTGTGCTTTTTTTTGTCTGAATTTTTACTGAGATTGTTTTCTGTGAGGATAAGCGAGCTGGGGGCTGAAAAGAGGACGCTTGAATTTACTGTGTAAAGCAAATTCATAGCGAATAGCCCAAAGGAGAGACTGCTCCGTTATTTTTTACAGAGGATACATTGCAAAAACAACCGGTACGGTGTGCCTTAAATATACAGATGTTTTTTGAGTTTTTTAAACAGGCAAGGTAAAAAAACAGAAAAAACGGACGAGATAAAAAAAGCGGCGAAATATCGCCGCCGGAAAATTAAAATATTATCTGTTTGCTTTTTTTCTGGAACGCGTGAGGATGATCATTCCTCCGCAGGATACCAGCGCGGCCCACAGCCACAGATTGCTGGTATCGCCGGTTTGCGAGCTGTTCGAATAATCGGGATCGGCCGCTCCGCAAACGGAGCATTTTCCGTTCTGATAGCTGTGCGGAATCGCCGGGATCACGGTATCTTCAAGCTTGATTTTTTCGGTTAGTGCTTCGTCTTTAAAATAGGCGTTCAGTTCAGCGCAATACCAGTATGCTATATTGCCGGGCCGCGTGCAGGTGGCCTCTAAAGCGTCGGTTTTTACTTTTTCCAGCTGTCTCCATGCTCCCGTGAGGATTGTATCTTCTGCAAGTTGATACACCTGGCCGGCCGCCATCGGTTTGCTGTCGCCGGCATCCCAGCCTAAGAAAACGTATCCGCTGCGGCTGATGGAAGGAAGGGTAATGGTTCCGTCTGTGCCGGCAAGGAGCTGGACGGAAATACCGGATCCGTTGTTATAGTTGAGCGTAGCCTTCAAGGCGTTATCGCCGGAATCCAAATTGCCAGTGGGTGTAATGATCGCACCCGAGCCTGCCTGCGTCAAAGCATCCTCTATAGTTGCGTGATAGGTGTACTCACCGGAATTGCTGAGTTCAAAATTCAACCCATCGGTGACGAAAGCTTTTACGGAATTATCAAAAGTTCCGCCGGAAACGGAAAGCTTATTTCCGCCCGCCAGGGTTTTTTCGGTGATTCCCGTGAATTCTCCGCCTGTAATATTGATTTTTTCAAGGCCCGTATTGGTAATTGCCAGAAGATCACCCTGGAAATTACCACCGGAAACATTGATTTCGGAAGGCTTTCCGTATGTGCCTTTATCTACGTCGGCTCTCAGCGCAGCTGTTGTACCGATAAAGGTACCGCCCTCTACCGTAAGCGTTCCGCCGGAGGTAAAGATGTAAACGCCATAGCCTTCATTAGCGGCCATTGCGTCGCTTTTTGCACTGTAGGTACCGCTTTTGATGGTGGCATTGCCCTCAAAGGCGAGGCCGATAGCGGTGCGGCTCCAGGAATATCCGCCTTCAAAATTTCCCGTAACGGTAAAATTACAGGCCGAAAATACACTGTTGCCGCCCGAGAGGTCTACACAGGGGCCGCGGTCGGCAGTAACGGTAACTCCTTCAAAAATCAGGGGACTGTCTTTGCAGTCAATTACGTCAATGAAGAATGCCCTTGTGCCGACCCGATAGGTACCGCCCGTAGCCTTGACGCTGATGGTGCTGAGTGTTACGCCGGTATTAAAAACCTCCGTGTTTGTGGTAGCCGTTACATTATTTAATACATTTGTGGAGCCGTCGGCACCTTCATATAATTTAAAAAAGGCTCCGTTATCGGTATTACCGGTATACGTACCGCCGTTTATTGTGAAATTTTTTACAGCGTTGACTTTGATGAATCCATAAGCGCCGGTATTGCTCTGGGGAATTATCATGCCGCCCTTGTCTGCATTTACGGTAAAATTGTCGGCCGATACATGGAAGGGGCGATCTTTCTGTACATTATTTGTAATGGTGTAATCCCCAAGATCAAGCGTAACGGACTTATTGATTGTTATTACAGAGTCCACCGTTACGTTTTGCAGCAGCTTTATGTTTCCTCCGGCGGCAAGCGCCTCCTGAAGCGTCGGGTACTCTACGCCGTTTGCGCTGGCCTCTGCCCCTGCGGCAAAGACAATTGTTGGAATCAGCCCCATCATGATGACGGCTGAAATCAGGAGAGAAAGCCATTTTATTCTTTTCATAAAAAATCCTCCTTTATTGTTTCCCCAAAAGAGACGGGCGGGAGGCCCGTTTTTTCGAGTATCATTTGTTTTCTGTCCGCAAGAGAGGCGACGCCTGGAAAGCCGATTGATCTATTTCTGATATAAATCATACTACTTTTTTTCTGTTTTCGCAATGCTTTTTATAGGAATTTTGGATATTGGACGTTTTTGGAATTTTTTATGCAGGAAAAATGCTTTTTCAGGTGCGCTGAAAGAGACCGGATGTCTGTTTGCTACATACGGAGTTTTGCAGAGCTTCGCTCTTACCCTAAGTATTTTTGAAAGCACGGTGTGAAACGTCTTGATTCTATCCATTGTTTCTGTTTCCCAAAGGCTGATAGGACAAAAGAAAATAAATTTTCTTAAAATCAGCTTTTTATGATTCTTCTTTGTTTCCGTCTAAAAAAGAACTGCCGCGCCAATAAAGGGCGGCAGTTCTTTTATCACGCGTACATGCAGTTGACCTGCATATAATCGTAGAGCATTTTACCGTGCTCTTGCTCCTCTTTTTGAATATGGTTGAGAACATTGCGGACATTTTCATCCTTAAATTCAAATACGCACGTATCGTACAGATGGGACGCGTGCTTTTCGGTGGAGAGAAGATCACTGCAGAGATAACAGTCATTCTGCTTATCCGCGTTTTCTTCCGCGCCGTAAGTGGCTGAAAACGTAGGCTGGGTAGGTTGACTGCCGTTTAACATGGGTACGGTGCCGCTTTGTATCTGATTGATTGTATTTAAGTGTCCCTGCTCAATGGAAGCAATCTTGGTAAACAGATCCTTCAACTGGCAGTCGATGGCGGCGGCAGCATGTTTATTGTATTTTTCTACACAGAGTTTTTCCTGATCCTGCAGATCCTTGAGTAATTCCGTTTCTTTTTGCGTTAATTGCATTTTTTATCACCTCGTTGGTTAGTATTTGCTTAAAAAGGAGAATTATCCTGTTAAAAAATATTTTTTTCATTTACTGGTATACTAAAGCGGGAGGGATAAAATGATGAATTCTATTTGGAACGAAAACATACAGTTGCCTGCGTTTGAAGAGCTCAGGCAAAATGTTAAAACGGATGTGTTGATTATTGGCGGCGGCATGGCCGGAATTTTGTGCGGTTATATGCTGAAAAAAGCGGGAATCAACGCAGTAATTGCAGAAGCGGCACAGATTGGCGGCGGAACAACAAAAAATACCACCGCAAAAATTACGCTGCAGCACGGGTTGATATACAGCCGTCTGCTGAAGCAGTTTGGCCGGGAGAAGGCGGCAATGTATTTACAGGCCAATCAGGCCGCGCTGGAGGAATACAGGAAGATATGCCGCTGTATAGATTGTGATTTTGAAGAAAAGGATTCCTTTGTATATTCTCTGCAGAATAAAAAAATACTGGAGGCGGAAATCGCTGCTCTGGACGCCCTGCATTTCAAGGCGGAATACGTTTCGCGCCTTCCGCTGCCGATTCACACGGCGGGCGCCGTAAAAATAAAGGAGCAGGCGCAGTTTCACCCGCTGAAATTTATGGAGGCCGTCTCCGAAGGACTGCAAATTTATGAAAATACCCGGGTAATGGAGATAGAGGGACATACAGCGCGCACGGAAAAGTACAGCATAACTGCCGATGCGATTGTTGTAACGACGCATTTTCCCTGTTTTAACCTGCACGGAAGCTATTTTTTAAAGATGTATCAGGACCGATCCTATGTCATTGCCATGGAAAATGCGCCGGACGTAAACGGGATGTATGTGGATGAGGCCGAGGGAGGACTTTCTTTCCGGAATTACAAAGACTTTTTGTTTTTAGGCGGCGGTGCGCACCGTACGGGAAAGCCCGGCGGCGCCTGGCAGGAGCTTAACCGCTTTGCCGCGCGGTACTATCCGCGGGCGAAAATAAAATATGCCTGGGCCGCACAGGACTGCATGACGCTGGACGGTGTTCCGTATATCGGCAATTATTCAAGGAACACACCGCATGTATTTGTGGCTACGGGATTTCAGAAATGGGGAATGACCTCTTCCATGGCGGCGGCGATGCTTCTGCGGGACCGGCTGTGCGATATCAAAAATCCCTGTGCGGAGGTATTCTCTCCCTCGCGCAGTATGCTTACGCCGCAGCTGGCTGTCAATGCCTGGGAGGCCGCCGCGGGATTGCTTGGCTTTTCCCCAAAGCGCTGTACGCATATGGGCTGCAAGCTGAAATGGAATCCTGCCGAGCATACGTGGGATTGTCCTTGTCACGGTTCGCGGTTCAGCTGTGAAGGGACGCTGATTGATAATCCGGCAAAAAAAGATTTAAAGCTGAAGAAATAACGGCAAGGGAACTCCGTGACGCGTGGAAAAACGAAGAAAAAAGCCGTCTGCCGGTTTGCGGCGGCAAAAGGGAGAAAGCGAGTTATTTTTTATATTCCCGGAAAAGGAGAAACAGTGTCCCGGCCAGGAAGGCAAATACGGCGGCCGCGCCGAAAAGCCAGTGGGTAAATACGTTGGCCAGAAGCAGGGCACCTGCTAAAAAGCAAAGCAAGGCTTCCGGGCTGAAGCCTTTTTTCAGCCGGCCGCCGCAGTGGGGACAGCATTTTTTCTTTGCTTTTTTTATCGGTTGTTTGCAGAAAGGACAGTTCATACAGCTTTTTTTTCTCCTTTTCCCGGCAGCTGTGCCAGTATTACGGCTGTCAGCATGACTCCGCAGCCTAAATATTCCCGCGGCGTCAGTATTTCGCCTAAAAAAACAGCCGCGGATATGACCGCAAAGACGGATTCCAGGCTTAAAAGAAGCGAAACCACTGTGGGATTGGAACCCTTTTGCGCTAAAATCTGAAGAGTGTAGGCAATGCCGGAAGAAAATATTCCCACATAGAGCAGCGGCCAGATGCACCGGCGGATTATCGCTGCCGAGGGGGATTCCCATAGGAGCGCGCCGACGCCGGAAAACACAGCTGCAACGGCAAACTGTACCAGGGAAAGCTGAATGCCGTCCACACGGTTGGCAAAGCGGTCGATTGCCAAAATGTGTAATGCAAAAACCAGGGCGCAAAGTAAAAGGTACAGGTCGTGCCGGCTGATTTGCAGCGAAGTTCCCTCCTTTACGCAGAGCAGATACATACCCGCTACGGCAAGAAGCACGCTGAGCCAGATCATCGGTGAAGCTTTTTTCTTTAAAAAGATGCCTAGTACCGGAACAATGACGATATACAGCGCCGTAATAAAGCCGCCCTTCCCGCTTTCCGTGCCGCCTAACCCCAGCTGCTGCAGATTGGAGGCCACGGCTAACAGCAGTCCGCAGCATAATCCCCCCCACAGCAGATCTTTCCGGTATGTTTTATTTTTTAACTGTTGTTGTATTTTCTTCGAACCCTTTGAAAAAATTACTATCACAAGCATTAGGATCAGACAGCTGATTATGCTGCGCAGCATATTGAATGTAAATGCCTGCATCCCTGCTGCAGCACATTGAGATTGTGCAGAAAATGCGGTTCCCCAAATTAGAGCCGTTATTATCGGAAATACGTTTTGTCTTATTTTATCCATTTTATCCTCATGGTTTTATTTTTATGACGCAGAGATAGCTGAGAGAGCGGGGCTGTTAAGGCATTAATTTGCGTTACAGCGGATCTGCATAATACATCATTACGGCGGGAATTTCGATATTCTTATCAATCGCCTTTTTAATTTCTGAAATTCCTAACGGCGCGGCTTCCCCTCCGGTTTCAATGGTAAAGCCGGGCAGCTTGTACTCCTTCATAAACCAGTCCTTCAGTCCCAGGTGGGAATAATTCTGCGGCGTTGGCGTATCAGCCGACAGCCGGTAGCCGTTGCTTTTTTTCATGGCGTTGGCGATTTCGCGGCAATGTTCTTTAAAACTGCCGGTCGCAAAAAAACCCCAATATATTAAATTTCCATAGGAGTGGTAACTTACCAGTGATCGGAAATTTTTCTGCCGGCACAGCTCTACAATTAACCGTGCTTCTTTGGCATCCAAAGCCGTATAGCCGGGAAAGTTTTCACTCATGGGAATATCCTGGAGGATCGGATTTCTGTTAGGGCCAAAACCATAGTTTTGGTTCAAATCCTGGCCGATTCCGTTGGCCTTCCAGCGGGAATAGCTTCCGGCGTCCAGCATTCCGGCCTGTACCGACCGTGTATAAATTTCCTCTACCGTGGCTTTATATTCTTCGGGAACGGAGGCAAGGCCGTGGATGCAAAGCTCAGCGCCGTCGGGGTTATGCAGGGGAACAACGTAGACGGTACAGGAGCGTACAAGCTCGGCATAGGAATAATCCTTGTAAAAGCTGCTTTCCATATTGGCGCAGTAGCGCTCAATGGTGCGCATTAAAATCAGCGTATTGGCATATTCCCGCGCATGAGAAGCGCCCACCAGCAGAATCCTGTTTGGATTATCCGGATCACCCAGAATGACAATAGGGATCTCCCGGCCAAAGACGGAGGTTCCGAGGGAGGATACCGTCAGATACTGCGGATAGGCGGCGGTAAGTGCGTCAATATCCTCCATCATTTCTTCATACCCGTAATATTGACTTTCAGTGGAAACGATACGGCCGGCATCGGCGGGCCGTATGCTTTTAGGCGTAGGAGCCGGCGAAGGCAAGGGGGTGCGGGGGATCGCCGGAGCAGTCGTCCTCTCCGGTGTTGCCGTAAGCACAGGGGTTTCTTCAGCGGAGGGAACCGGCGCGGTAGGCAGGACAGAGCTCGCCGCTACGGTGGGCTCCGCGGTTGGCGGCGGGGTGAATTGGACGGAAACCGGCTTCGCGCAGCCGGCGGAAAGAAGGAAAAGAAGGATGAAAAGCAGTGCGATTGTTTTTTTCATGGTTAGGTAGACGAAGAAATGGCTGGTTCCTTTCTGTGAGTATCTTGAGGGCGCGGAATTATTATTTTTATTATAGCATAAAAACGCGTTGTTTTCAATGAATTTTCATTCCTGTTTTATCACAGAATACGGTAAAAAATATGCCGGACCATATGCGGAGCATATGGTTCCGGCAGTATATCTTTACGGCTTGGCTATTGAAAAAGGCTCCTGGCGATCTTCCACAGGCGGCGTCTTCACGCGTTTTGCAGACCGTCCCGCACGATGGCTCAGCCATATGTAATAGGTTTATAGCAACCGTGAAAGATTTCCTTTGCTTACCAAAAAAGTAAAAGGATTGGCTATATTATAGTATTGCTTACCAATTTAGTCAAATGCTTTCTGATATATACAGCGAAAAAGAAAGGAAAAAAGTATAATAAATATAGAAATGTTGGAATGGTATAGAAAGGAATGGTGCAATGAGTAAAAATGTTACAGTCAAGAATTATGATAGATTTGTTCGGTTAGGGATTGCTATTGCGGCTTTAAGAAAGATCCGTGGTCTTTCTCAGGAAAAGCTGGCGGAAAAAGCAGGGATCAGCCGCTCGCTTATGAGTGTTATTGAAGCACCGAACATTGCGCACAGTTTTTCTATGGAGGTATTTTTTGATATTGCCGATGCCCTTGAAGTCGATCCGGCGGATCTGCTCAGCGCTACTATTTTTCCCGACAGTGTTTTAAAGAGCGGCAATTCTGATCCCCATGAAGGAAAAAATGTTTAACGCACGAACAAAAACAATGGAGATCTCGATGCGTAAAGAAAGCAGGCAACTCTGTACGCATAAGAAAGATAAGAAACAAGACGATACAGCATCGTCTTGTTTCTTTTAAGAGGGCTTTTTTATACCCCCGAAAGATCAAAGGCAGGCGTGTATTCCTCTCTTGCGGAAGAGAGCTCCTGCACAAAGCCCTGTGTCAGTCCTCTTTTCAGCATATAGTTTCTGGCGGTAATATATTCTTTTTTTGTAATTTTGCGGTTCAGTTCGGCAAAGGACATAGAAAAATACGGTGTGTATTGGCTCATCAGGGAAAATAAGACGTCCCCCGGACGAAAGGCAGAACTGACCCAGTCGATGACGCCGAAGGTGTTTTTCATATTTTCCGGCAGAATCAGATGCCGGATCAGTACGCCGCGCTGCAGAAGGCCGTCTTTTATTTGATACGGACCGGTCTGGCGGAACATTTCGGTAATCGCGTTTGCTGCGGTTTCAAAATAGTCCGGTGCGCTAGCATATTTCTGGGCAGGTTCAGTCATGGAAAATTTTAAATCCGGCAAGAAGATGTCCACACTGCCTTCTAACAGCTGGAGGGAGGAGACGGATTCATAGGCTGAAGAGTTCCAGACAATCGGCAGCGGTGCTTTCTTGAGTAATGGGACTAATTGCCGTGTATAATGAGTGGGAGTAACCAGGTTAAGGTTGTGTGCGCCTGCGTCCTTTAGCTCATAAAAAATTTCCATCAGGCGGCGGGAAGATACGGTTTTGCCTGTACCGCCCCGTGAAATTTCTTTATTTTGGCAAAAAATGCATCGCATGTTGCAACCGCTGAAAAAGACGGCGCCGCTGCCGGAGGTACCGCTGATACACGGCTCTTCCCAATGGTGCAGCCCCGCACGGGCCAGTCTGAAATCATCTGTTACCCCGCAGAAGCCCGGAGAGATAGACCGGTCGACGTTACAGGCGCGGGGACACCCGCTGCAGCGCGTCATAAGCCGGACTCCGTTTTTAAGGATAATTCGGAAAGCAGGCGGGTATAGAATTCTTCCCGGGCATAATACTCCATAAAAGGACTGTGGCCGCAGTGGTCCAGAAGATTCATTTTAAAGGGAACCTTTGTCTCCTGCAGAGGCAGTGCAACGCCTTGCGCGGGGTGAGGATCTTCCTTTCCGAAGATAAAGGCAAGCCCGCAGGAGAGGGATTGAAAGCAGGAGAGAATTTTGCCCTCTCTGCGCATTTGCGCCGCCTCGGCCCAGACCAGGGACATCATCTGCATGTCTGCTCTGTCGGCGTTGTGCAGATGCGCGTTTTGCGGGGCGTAATTGTCGGTGCGTGCTAGAAGCGCGGTGAGTTTTTCCGTATTTTGATCATCAGCCTCCGTTATTTTTTCTAAAAGAGCCCATTCTGTTTCCGAGAGCTTAGCTGCCCGCCGCTCTGCAATGCTCTGCACGTAGCATTCTTTTAACGGAGGACTGCCGATACCGATGATTTTTTGGATGCGCGCGGGATATTTTTGGGCAAAAAGAGCCGCCAGCCAGACGCCCCAGGAGTGGCCGATCAGCGTCAGCGGCTCGGCGGAAAGATATTCAGTCTGCCGGAAGAGTTCATTTATCTGACCGGCAACGGAGTACGCTGTTTGCAGCGGTTCGGCGATTCCCCCGCCGCTGCGGAGCGCAAGCTCACGGGCAAAGCCTTTTAGGGAGCCGACGGCGCCCGGTCCGCCGTGCAGTACGAGAATGCGGTAGGGAGCGCTTCCGTAAAGACGTATCATCATTATTCTCCTATTCATAGAAGCTTTTTTTCTATTGTATCATACAATCCATGTCACATACAAGCACAATTGTCGTTTGCGCCATGCTATACTAAAGGTAGAAGGCGCAGAAAAACGGCGCTTATTTTTATTTTAGGGGGAAGGAATTTTGTTGACTTTTACAGTAGAAGATCAGGAAATTACGCGTACGGATACGGAAAAAGTAATTGCCGGCAGCATCAATTATGTTCAGGCAATATTTACCTTTGACGAAGCCTGGAATGGTCTTACCATAACGGCGTATTTTCAGATGGGATCGATTCGGCGCGCCGTGATGGACGTGAAAAGCGGGATCGCCTTTACGGTACCATGGGAGGTGTTGAAGCCGGGAAATCTTCATGTATATGTGGAAGGGTATGACGGTACCGTACGCCTGACTGCTGCACGTATGCGAAGGCCGGTAAGAATTTCTGCCAGCGGCCGGGGACATTGTTCGGAGCCTGCGGGCATACCTTCTAAAAATGTGTACGAACAGCTGTTGGATGCTTTTCAGGAATCCAAAGAGCTGGTGCAGGAAATTTATGCTGACGCACAGAGTGGCGAATTGGATGGCAAAGGTCTGGAATTTTTGTGGGACGGTACGTGTCTCGGTGTACGGCAGGAGGGACAGCAGGAATATCTGTTTTCCGATCTTATAGGCGACAGCGGAGTGTATGTGGGCAGCGGAGAGATTCCTTCCGGATGCCGGGTACAAATCGATCCGGAAGGAAGCGCTAATCGACTGGTGCTTTCCGTGAACGGTGTTTTTCCGGATGAAACCGGAGATATTGCTGCCCAAACGGTGATTTCTAATTTAAAATTGAGCAATTTTGAAAATGATGCCGGCTATGCGTCGGAAGATTATGTAGATCAGCAGCTTTTTTTTAGCCGGGAAACGAATCTTTTTGCTGAGAGCGCTTTTGTACAGTGGCCTGGAAGCTGGGAGTTGGATAATGATGGGTACGGTTCCCAAAAAACAGAAAACGGTGTTCAAATTACCGGAAGTTATACGCTTCAGCAGAAGATTTCAGTAACTGATTTGAGCGGAAGCCTGGTTTTTTCGATTGGCGGCATCTGCAATACCAACGGAATTTATGAAAGTATGGGACAGGCATATTCCCATACGATTACCTGTTTTGTAGGTGAAACCAATGTTACATATACAATGGAAGGCGGTCAGGAATATACCGATGTACAGATTCAAATTGCTTTACCCGAACTTTCCGGCCAGACGCTCTATGCCGGAATGAGCGGTGGAACCGGAGGATCGGAGTCGGTAACGGAAATCAAAAATTTTCGCTTGATTCGTACGGTGGAAGCATCCGGCTTGACGGAAACGATCGAGCTGCATAATGATGATTCCTCCGCGCATCCGCTTCTGGAAAAGCGGATGGCAAAGCTGGAGGAAGCTTCTTCGGGATATTTCTTTACAAATTATCAAGCCATGCTTGCCGGAATTTCTGCGGATGTGCCCGTTCCTTTGGGGCAGACGATATATATTGAGGACGCCAACAGTATTGATATTTGGATTAGTGAAAATACAAATAGCTTTTTGGGCGCATATGAGTATACTACCGATGCGCAGTTGATGGAGGCTTTAAGAACTACGGGGTTTATCGTGCACCGGGGACATGTGATCCGGCCGATAAAAGCATTGTAAAAGGAGGAAACGGCAATGAACAATATTCCGGTTTTAAGGGTTTTTGATGCCCAGGGTAAAGGAATTGAGATTCCCGCAATCAAGGGTGAAAAGGGAGATCTTACATCCAGTATACTACTGAGTGCGGGCAGTGATTCGGATGATTATACTCTACGGTATTCCGATGGTATTCAGATGTCTTTTGGCTATTTTGCAGCAGTTGTGCAGGAAACACAGCAGATTTCCGCACTTGGGGAATCCAAAACGATTTGTTTGCATACGCTTAAACTGCCGCTGTCCATGAACAGAGTTTTTGCCGGTGATTTCTTATCGGAGCCGGCTGTGCTGCTGCAATATCGGGACAGTACGGGCGGAGATGTTTGTTTGAGTATGGAGGGCACTCCCACGCTGAACTCGCTTGGGAATCTGCGCGGATTATTTTTGCGCAGCAGTACAGCAGCTACATTGACGGGAAAGATCAGCTATTATGCGATTGGCAGGTGGAAATGATGGAGTTTGTTTTTGCCTGCCTTCCCAGCCTTATTACCGGCATTTTTTTGTTTGTACTGCAGAAAAAAATTGAACGGCAGGAAAAAAATCAAGAAGAAAGGGACATTTTGCGCAATAAATACATAAAATTAATCGTAGACCTTACTCTGGCAACGCATGCGCTTTCTGAGGCTAATGCCATAGCCTTAAAGAACGGGAAGACCAATGGGGAGACAGAAAGAGCTTTGGATTATGCGCGGAATATGAAAGATAAGCATCGCGATTTTTTAGAGCTCAACGGTATTAAAAATTTATTTTAGGGGGAAAAGACAATGGAGAATTTTGTAGCGATTCCATGTATCACGGTGATCGTGTACTTTTTGGCAGAAATTTTTAAGTTGATTACAAAAAATCAGAAGAAACAGTTTGTTCCGGTATTTTGTGGATTTTGCGGTGCGATTTTGGGGGTCGTATGTTTTTTATGGGTGCCGGAGTATATTGCTGGGGAGAACCTTTTGCAGGCGATCGCTACGGGAATTATCAGCGGCTTTTCCGCCACGGGGATCCATCAGGTATATAAACAGACGGTCAATGCCGGTAAAGAATAAATTTGTAATAGGGCAGGCGGTGCGTACCGCGGGAAGAAGGGAGATAGAATGCGTAGATTTCAAACGTTGGAGGAGATGAACCTCCGCCAGAGTCCTAACGGCAGAAAAATCGGCATTGTGCCTGAAGGGGAAATTATCAGCGGAGATGGATTGGCAGAAAAAGATGGAATCCTTTGGCTGCAAACGGAGTATGAGGGACGTAAAGGGTTTGTAGCAGTACTGCCGCAGGAGAAAAATTACGCGATAGAACTTTTGGAACCGGAGAAAAGAGAAAATCCCTTTTTTGCAGATGTGGAGGCATTAAGTGAGGCCTATCGTGCGCTTGAAGAGAAAATTGAAAAGATTCGGGCAATTATTAAAGAATTTTAATTTTTGATTGAATTTTATAAAAAGCCGTGCTATAATAATAAAAAATAAACAGCGTAGTTTTGCTGATTTGGTAGAGGTGTCCGATGGCGTACTGTCATTATTGCGGTGTTTATATTTCAGAGCAGGAGGAATTTTGCCCTAAATGCGGGGAGGTATTGAAGCGGGAGTACTCAGGCACCGGAGCTGCGGCATGCGGCAACGGTGGGGTTCCTTTGCGGAACCATCCCAGGCGCGGTTTGGCAATCGCTGCACTGGTGCTGGGGATATGCAGCTGCGTGTTGTTTAATATCACTTGCGGCATTCTGGCAATTGTGTTTGGAGCTATGGCTAAGGCTGCTGGGAAAAACGGTGTGTCCAATGCAGGATTTATCTGCGGGATTATTGGTGTAGCACTGGCGGTACTGGCTTTGTGTTTATATATTTTTTTTAGGGTTTGGTAAGGGCCTTTTAAATGCAGTACGGCTTTTTATGATTCTAATGAAAGAGGTTTGTAGAAATGGCTTATTGTAATTATTGCGGAACGTATGTTGACGAGCAGGCGATGATTTGTCCCAACTGCAATGCTGCGCTGAAATATAGCCAGCCTGATATGCAGCCTGCGGTAGATGTAAATGGCAATATCCCGCTGGACAATCATCCCAAACGGGGAATGGCGATTGCGTCTCTGGTGCTGGGAATTTGCAGCCTTCTGTTTACTTTTTTTGGCTTGCTTTTAGGTATTCTGGCAGTTGTTTTTGGTTCCTCGGCGAACCGGGAGGGAAAGGTTTCTGTTGCTACGGCAGGTAAAATCTGCGGAATCATCGGTATTGTTTGTTCGGTGCTGTTTGGAATTTTTATCACGCTGCTTATCTCTTTGATGATTGCTACCGGCATGGAGTATATGGCATTTCTGCCCTGTTTATAAGATTGGTGCAAATGCTTTTTTTGCTTGACATTCTGTGATATTGTGTATATAATGATTATGCTTTCTGGGTGTGGCGCAGTTTGGTAGCGTGCATGAATGGGGTTCATGAGGCCGGAAGTTCAAGTCTTCTCACCCAGACCACGTCGGAACGAGTTACGCTCGTTCCGATTTTTTATTGTATAAAAAATCAGTCACCCGCTCCACTGTTCCTCCTTTTCCGCAAAAAGTCACGCTATGCCTACGCTGTTCGCTTGTAAGCGCGCTCACAACGCTTCGGCTTGCTACCAACTTTTTGCGGGTGCGCCTTTGGCGCAGGACATCTTTTTTGTACCCGATAGATACATCGGAACGAGTTATGCTCGTTCCGATTTTTTATTTCATAAAAAATCAGTCAC
>CAJMLN010000023.1 GCA_905214315.1 uncultured bacterium
TACATATTCTTTGGCGTCACAGTTTGCCGAGGAGATACAGAGCCTTTATCAAAAGCTTGCTTACCGTATTGATTTTAATTCTCCCGGGGCGCGGTACCATCCGTCTGAAAATTTGACGCTGCAGGGAAATACGGTAAGCAGAGAAATTCCAATTGAGCTTACCAGTGCTGGGGGACAGATGCAGAGCGTTTTGATGATTACTGCATTGGATGCAGAGGGAAAAGCTTTGGATACCGTACTTTCTTTACCAAGTACAATCTATTTTACACCGGTAAAACGAGATGATTTTACAGAAAAAGTGCTGGAAAGAAATTTATCAGCCTATGAAAAAGAAATAGAGGAAAGAGCAAATGAAATCAATACATTGGTAACCGACATACGTCAGGATCTTGAAAACGAGGTGTTCGACGGTTACAGTCCGATTGTTGAAATAGAAGAACAGGCGGCCGGCGCTCAGATAAAAATCACAGATCAAAAGGGAACGAAAGAGGCATTTATTTTTAATGGCAAACAGGGAGAAAAAGGCGATCCGTTTGTTTATTCCGATTTTACGCCGGAACAGCTTGCCGCGTTAAAGGGTGATAAAGGAGATACCGGAACAGGCCTTCAAATACGGGGATATTATTCTACAGCAGAGGAGCTTTTTGCGGCAGTGTCCTCGCCGGATATCGGGGATGCGTATGGTGTTGGTGTTTCTGCCCCGTATGATATTTATATCTATAGTTTAACCAATGGCTGGGTAAATAACGGCTTCCTTCAAGGGCCAAAGGGCGAGAAAGGCGACGCGTTTACCTATGCAGATTTTACGCCGGAACAGTTAGCTTTCCTGAAAGGTGAAAAAGGAGAGACGGGAGAACAAGGGCCAAAGGGTGATACGGGAGAGGAGGGACCGGCTGGAGCTTCCTGCACGCATTCCTGGAACGGCACAACGCTGACGGTAACGTCCGCAAGCGGAACATCTTCAGCTGATCTGAAAGGTGAAAAAGGCGATGCAGGAGCTGTACCCGCGGCTTATGTGGTACTGCAGGGAACCTTAGGTATATGGGAATACCGTGTATGGAACGATAACACAGCGGAGCTGTGGGGAAGAAAAACGTGCAGCGGTGTATATTGTGTGAATACCTGGGGAAACGTGTTTGAATCTGATGCCAAGTATTCGGAAAATTATGCTTTTACTTTCGGGGCCATCCCGAAGCAAACGTTAAGCCTAAGTGGAAGCGACAGCAATCAGTTTATGTTGGAATATCCGGGCAGCACGGATTCTAACACCAAAACAGGCACAGGTGGCTGGTATTTTGTCCGGCCTTCCTCTATGAGTGGAGATGTTGGCAAAACCGTATATACGGATATTTTTGTAAAAGGTATTTTGCAGCAGTATCTGCTCAAAAATGCGGAATTCTCTACCGGGAGCGGAGCAGTTTCCCTTGAAAGCGACGCGTCGGATATAAATATGTATGATAATAAGTATTGGGTGCAGTGCAGCATAGACGGGATAAAAAATGAAATTTCCCTTACAGATACAGTTAACATCATTACTATTCCTTGGGACAGTTATATGACAGCGGGATTCAGCTGCGCGTTGAGCGGAGCTTACAGCGGATATAATTTATACATTTATCATGGCTCCAGCGGTTCAGGAAATATCAGTGCGGCAATTTATTCTACCGAGTCGAGTGTGTTTTTGCAGGACAAGATATGCCGGCTTAACGTCATTATGATACCGTAACGGGGGGAAAACATGTTAAAAGAAACATGCAGTATCTGCTTTGACTGCGCGAACGCGTATGCGCATCGGTGCCGGAAGATCTATGACGGAACGCCGATCAAAGGATGGACAGCAAGAGAATTAAAAGACGGCGGATATATGGTAGAAGAATGCCCGAACTTTAAAAGGGATTGGGATCATCGGATCAGGGCGCGGGATTTAAGTCGAATATTGGGTATTTGTACGGATTCGGTATCGCGTAAAGCACCGGGGGAGCTGATAGCAATCGCGAGGGAAAAGGGCTATCAATTAAAAATACAGGCGGGGAAAACATACCGCAGCTATTATATTTACAGGATTTAAGGAGAAGAAAGATGTACATAACGTGGCAGTCAGTAATAACCGCGGCATCGGTGCTGGGGGCGGCAGGGGTAATATTGGGAACGGTGCTGGCGGTATACCGGTGGTATTTAAAGCAGGAAAAACAGGACAGGGATATTTTAAAAATGAAAGAGGAAAACACACTGATCTGTTTTGCACTGGCGGCTTGTTTGGACGGGCTGATGCAGTTGGGTGCGAACCATACAGTGCCGGTGGCGAAGGAGAAACTGGATAAGTATTTGAATCAACAGGCACATCAATAAAGGAGGAAAAAGGAAATGGAAGGAAAGAAGCTTGTAGAACAGGCGTGCAAATGGCTGGGGAGAAAAGAGAGCGACGGAAGCCATAAGGAAATTGTGGACATTTACAACGGCCATACGCCGCTGGCGCGGGGGTACAAGGTGAAATACACCGACAGTTGGTGCGCTGCCTTTGTATCGGCGGCGGCGATTGCCTGCGGGTGTACGGAGCTGATCCCGACGGAGTGTAGCTGTGGACGCATGATCCAACTGATGCAGGAAAAGGGAATCTGGGAGGAGAACGACGCGTACAGCCCGAGGCCGGGAGATATAATCTTTTACGACTGGCAGGACAGCGGAAAGGGAGATAATACGGGCTGGCCGGAGCATGTGGGGATTGTGGAGAGCACAGAGAACGGTCAAATAACCGTTATTGAGGGGAATTTGAACAATTCTGTTTCCCGCCGCAAACTGGCCGTAAACGGGCGGTATATCCGTGGCTACGGCGTGCCGGAATATGGGGCGGACAAGCCCGTAGAAACGCCGCAGAAGAGCCTGGACGAGGTGGCGAAGGAGGTCATCAGCGGCAAATATGGCAACGGAGCGGAGCGGAAAAAGAGAATTTCGGAAGAAACGCCATACGGCTATGAAGAGGTGCAGGCGCGGGTGAATGCAATTTTAAGCGGAAAAGAACCGGCCGCGGAATACTACCCGCAGTATACCGGAAATACCAACAGCATTGTGGACGCGTTAAAAGCGGTGCAGGTAAATTCCAGTTACAGCCACCGAAAGAAAATTGCAAAGGCAAACGGCATTCCGGGCTACACGGGAGAGGCGGAACAAAACACAAAATTGCTTGCTTTGCTGAAGCAGGGAAAATTGAGAAAAGAATGAGGAGGACGAAAAAATGAAGCTGACAAACAAAGCCTATGATATTTTAAAATGGATAGCGATGTACTTATTACCGGCGTTGGGAACACTGTACTTTGCGCTTGCGGGGATCTGGGGGTTTCCGTACGGGGAGCAGATTGTAGGCACCATCACGGCGGTAGATACCTTCTTGGGCGTGCTGCTGGGAATCAGCTCGGCGCAGTATCATAAGAATCAATAATATCTCCCCCAGGCCTCTGCTATAACGGCATACACACTCGGGGACGTTCTGATATAGCGGGGTGGTCGGCCGCCCCGCTTTTATTGAAAATATAAGGTGGCCTGATACCTGAAAAACCCGTAATAAATGTCGGACATATGGGCCGATGGTTGACAGAAAACGAAAAAATCAGACGGAGTGACAGTGTTTATTCATTGTCACTCTTTTATTTTTTTTCTTGAAATTCGTGCAAAAATCATGCACAAAAAAATAAAGAGTGCTGAAATTATCATACACTCTTTATGCTTATTACAAATACGAACATCCTTGGATTAATCGATAAAACAGAGCCCGGATTTGCACATTTTGGTGGAGATAATGGGATTCGAACCCATGACCCCTTGACTGCCAGTCAAGTACTCTAGCCAACTGAGCTATACCCCCAAGAACAAGTTATATTATACATAAAAATTAAAACAAGTCAAATGTTTTTTTAAAATTTGGTTGGTGTTTTTTTTGTTTTATAGTATAATGACTAAAAACAGTTTTGCTTTAACTAATGGAGGTGCTTTTGGTGGAAAAAATAAAGATGTCAACGCCGCTGGTGGAGCTCGATGGCGATGAAATGACCCGGGTTCTTTGGCAGTGGATCAAGGAATTGCTGATTGAGCCATATATTGACCTGAAAAGCGAGTATTATGATTTAGGATTGGAAAACAGAGACAGAACAGACGATCAGGTGACCGTTGATTCTGCCGAGGCCATTAAAAAATACGGCGTAGGGGTAAAATGCGCTACGATTACGCCCAATGCGCAGCGTGTAGAGGAATATAAGCTGAAAAAAATGTGGAAAAGTCCCAACGGTACGGTGCGCGCTATTTTAGACGGTACGGTTTTCCGCGAGCCGGTTTTGGTAAAAGGAATTCAGCCGGTGGTCAGAAATTGGGAGAAACCGATTATCATTGCACGACATGCCTACGGGGATGTTTATAAAAATGTGGAGTTCCGTGTAGAGCAGGGGGAAACTGCGGAGCTGGTTGTCAGCGGCATCGGCGGACAGCGGAAAGAGACCATTCTTATGTTTGATAAAAGCGCGGGTGTTGTCCAGGGGCTGCATAATATTGACGCGTCGATTGAAAGCTTTGCTCGTTCCTGCTTTGAATACGCGTTGGATAAAAAGCAGGATCTGTGGTTTTCTACCAAGGATACGATTTCCAAGACGTATGACCATCGCTTTAAAGATATTTTTGCTGAAATTTTTGAAAGAGAGTATCAGGCGAAATTTGAGCAGGCGGAAATCGAGTATTTTTATACGCTGATCGATGACGCCGTTGCGCGGGTGATCCGTTCTAAAGGAGGGTATATCTGGGCCTGCAAAAATTATGACGGCGACGTAATGAGCGATATGATCGCTACGGCGTTTGGCAGTCTTGCCATGATGACCAGTGTTTTGGTTTCGCCTGACGGAAAATATGAATATGAGGCCGCGCACGGTACGGTAACACGCCATTATTATAATTACTTAAAAGGCGAGGAAACCAGCACCAACCCGGTGGCTACCATTTTCGCCTGGACGGGTGCTTTCCGCAAGCGCGGTCAGCTGGACGGTCTGCCGGAGCTTGCTGCGTATGCGGATAAAATGGAACAGGCTGTGCTGCGTACGATTGAAGAGGGAGTTATGACGAAAGATCTGTACGCGCTTTCTTCGCTTGAAAATAAAAAATGTGTAAACAGCCGTGCGTTTTTAGAGGCGGTTGCACAGAAATATGAAACGATGTAAAGGGGTAAAAAGAAATGAAGCTTTATGATACATGGGAAAATATGCAGGAGCTGTGCCAAACGGACGCGCAGCAATCCGAGCTTTGGAACAAATACTATACCGAGGAGACCGAGGCCTATAAACGGATTTTAGGTCAAAAACTCTTTACGCTTTCGGGAACGGCCGGGGAGCTTGCCGAACAGCTGGGCATGGAGCCTGTGATTTTTGCGCCCTTTTGCGACGGCATCAATACTTCGCTCGAAACAGAGCTTGCTGTAAAGGAGCTGGAGGAGGAAACACCGGTTACGATGACGGTTCTGCCGGAAAAACTCTATTATAATATGCTTTCGGCAAAGGCCAAGTGGCTCTATGAGCTGAAGGAATGGAATGATGTGCTGCCGGAGGAGAAGCGCACCGAAATTACGCGCGCCTGGCGCAGCGATCATATGGCGGTAAGCAAAAAGACCGTGGGTCGGAATGACCCGTGCCCTTGCGGGAGCGGTAAAAAATATAAGGTCTGCTGCGGCAGATAACGGGGCAGAAAACAGATGTCGTTTAAAAGAGAAAATATCCGCAATTTTTGCATCATTGCGCATATCGATCACGGAAAATCGACGTTGGCGGATCGGCTGATCGATGAAACGGGTACGGTAAGCGCCCGGGAAATGCACGCGCAGCTGCTGGATACGATGGAACTGGAGCAGGAGCGGGGCATTACGATAAAATCTCAGGCGGTGCGCATGTTTTATAAGGCTGATGACGGGCAGGAATATATGCTCAACCTGATTGATACCCCCGGGCATGTGGATTTTACCTATGAGGTTTCCCGCAGCTTAAATGCCTGTGAAGGGGCGATTTTAATTGTGGACGCCACTCAGGGGGTGGAGGCACAGACGCTGGCTAATGTGTATCTTGCCGTGGGGCAGGATCTGGAAATTCTGCCGGTTATCAATAAAATTGACCTTCCCAGCGCCGAGCCGGACGTTGTGGCCAAGGAAGTGGAGGATATTATCGGGATTCCCTGTATGGACGCCCCGCGTATTTCGGCAAAGGAGGGCATCAATATCCATCAGGTGCTGGAACTTATCGTGCAATCCGTTCCCGCGCCGAAGGGGAATGAAAAGGAACCGCTGCAAGCGCTGATTTTTGATTCCGTATACGATAACTATAAGGGTGCGCTCAGCTTTGTGCGCGTTAAGAACGGCAAAGTGCGGGTGGGAACAAAAATCCGCATGATGCACTCAAACCACACGTTTGAGGTAACCGAGGTAGGCGTGTTTACGCCGGAATATCTGCCGGTGGAAGAGCTTTCCGCCGGAGAGGTTGGCTATATTGCCGCCAGCATCAAAACTGTAAGCGAAACGCGCGTAGGCGATACGATAACCGATGACGCGTATCCCGCCGCTGCGCCGCTGCCGGGGTATAAAAAAATCATGCCCAATGTGTTCTGCGGCATTTACCCGGCCGACGGCAGTGAATATGATGACCTGCGCGACGCCCTGGAAAAGCTGGGGCTGAACGATGCTTCGCTTACGTTTGAACCGGAAACCTCCGCTGCGCTGGGATATGGTTTCCGCTGCGGCTTTTTAGGTTTGCTGCATATGGAAATTATTCAGGAGCGGCTGGAGCGGGAGTTTGATTTTGACCTTGTTACAACAGCGCCCAGCGTTATTTATGAGGTTACCAAGACCGACGGTACGGAATTAAAAATTGATAACCCTGCTAACTTGCCCAAAGTGGATGAAATTAAAGAAATGCGCGAGCCCATTGTAAAGGCGAATATTATGACGCCGAAGGACTACATCGGCGCGGTGATGGATCTTTGCATCGAAAAGCGCGGGGAATATTTGAACATGCACTATGCGGATGCAAACCGTGCGGTTCTGGAATATAGAATGCCGCTGAATGAGATTATCTATGACTTTTTTAATACTTTAAAATCCCGTACCAGGGGATATGCTTCCTTTGATTATGAGCTGGCCGGTTATCAGCCCAGCGAATTGGTGAAACTGGATTTTTTATTAAACGGCGACGCCTGCGATGCGCTTTCGGTTATTGTGCACAAGGACAAGGCTTATGCGCACGGCCGCATGGTGGCGGAAAAGCTGCGGGATGTGATTCCGCGGCAGCTGTTTGAAATTCCCATTCAGGCCGCTATCGGCGGAAAGGTGATTGCGCGGGAAACGGTAAAGGCGATGCGTAAGGATGTCTTGGCCAAGTGCTACGGCGGCGATATTACCCGAAAGAAGAAACTGCTGGAAAAGCAGAAAGAGGGGAAAAAGCGGATGCGCCAGGTGGGCAGTGTGGAGGTTCCCTCCGAGGCCTTCCTTGCCGTGCTGAAGCTGGATTGATATGGCCGGGCTGTATATTCATATTCCGTTTTGCGAAAAAAAGTGCGCGTATTGTGATTTTGTTTCTTTTGGCGGCAGACAGATTCGTCTGCCGTCTTATTTGCTTGCACTGAAAAACGAAGCCCTCCTCTACCGGGGAGAAAGCGTGGATACGGTTTTTATCGGCGGGGGAACGCCCAGCCTGATGGCACCGGGGCAGGCCGGAGATTTGCTGGATTTTCTGCATAAAAATTTTGTGTTTGCGCCGGCGGCGGAGGTTACCATTGAGTGCAATCCCGCGTCGCTGACCTATGAAAAGCTTGTGGAATATAAAGCGGCGGGAATTAAACGGATTTCTATCGGCGCGCAGAGCCTGAGTGACGAGGTTTTAAGTGAAATCGGCCGCTGTCATACGCTGCGCCAGCTGGAGGAGGCAATCAATAACGCAAAACGGGCAGGCTTTGATGATTTTAATTTGGATCTGATTTTTGCATTGCCGGGGCAGACGGCAGAGGCCTGGGAAAAAACGCTTTTGCAGGCGCTAACGTATCAGCCGGCGCATATTTCCTGCTATTCGCTTACTGTGGAGCCGAACACGCCCCTGGGAAAGGAAGTGCTTTCGGGGAAGCTTCGGCTGCCGGAGGAAGAGACGGAGCGGACCATGTATGCGGCGGCGCAGCGGATTCTGGCCCCGCAGGGAATTTTTCAGTATGAGATATCCAACTATGCAAAAAAAGGCAGGGAATGCCGGCATAACCTTAATTACTGGCTGTGCGGCGAGTATATCGGCTTAGGCTGCGCGGCGCATTCCTATTACGGCGGCGCCCGGTACCGGAATACGGAAAATCTGGAGGATTATATCGCGCAAAAGGATATTGTGCGCGAGCGGCAGGTTCTTTCCGAAAAAGACAGAATGGAAGAGCGGATTTTTTTAGGTCTGCGGATGAACCGCGGTATGGATATCGCCGCTTTTGAAAGGGATTTTAGCATTTCTTTTTTTGCACGGTATAAAAGGGTGATAGAAAAAAACCGCAGCCGGAAGCTGTTGGAAGAAGATAACCGGTTTTTGCGGCTTACGGAAAAGGGCCGGGATTTTGCCGATGCCGTAGCTTTGGACTTTATGGAATAGGATAAAAAGAGCGTTTGAAGCGCTCTTTTTTTACTTTTGGGTATTTTCGCTAAACAATTGTAAATAATAGTAAATAACTGACAAAGCGGAGGTAAAAACAGTGAAAAATACCCGAAAACTAAAAAAATATGCCAGAGAGCTTTACGGCAGGCTGGAGGAGCTTTTTGAAAAGCACGCCGCGGAGATTGACGGGAACCATAAGCTTGTTTGGATTGCTGATAATAAAAACCGCATTCTGAATATCGCGTCGTCGCTGTATCTGGAAATTCCTTTATGCCGGCTGCCGGAGGGCGGTGAAAATCTGCGTGTTTTTGAACTGGCGCAGGAACTGGTGGAGCAGAGCAACGGGATTGTTAATGCCGATACCGTGGAAATTACACGGAATTTTTCGCTTACCTTTGAAGAATTTGATTTTTTGCCTGTAGCAATCAAGCTGAATTTATTGCGCCTGATAGAAAAAATTCTTCAAAACCCCGAACGATTTGAAAAATATGCTTCCAATACTGCAAAATCTTTGATTCTGTTTAATGAGGTTGATTTTGCGGTTTTGCGGGACAGCTGCCTTGTACAGCAGCAATTGCTGCTGCAGGACAGCGGTTACAGGATGTCGGACGAGGCCTCCAGGAACCGGTACAGAAAAGCGGTTGCGCAGCTTGCACGCAGCAGCCAAAAGAGCGAAGTGGCGATTGTTGAAAAATTGCAGAGCAGCTCTTTCGGGGCAGCGGAACAGCTTTTCGGTACGCAGCGCCGTTTTTTTGCTGAAAGCATTGGCGCACCCGTTGTACGGGAGCATCCTGCGGGACGGCTTGCTGTATATGCAGTGGCAGTAACGCTTCTTACGGCGTTGGTGCTGTTTTTGTTGTTTTTTATTCCTGCACCGTTTTGGTGCAGAATCGTATTGGCGGCCGCGTCCATTGCGCCGCTGCTGACGATTTTCAGTAATATTTTGAACCGCGGTATCCTGCGCAGAATCAAGCCCAGTCAGCCTCTCCGGCTGAAAGCGGAGTATGCGGATACCCCCGAAAATAAAACGGCGGTTACCTTGACGGTATTGCTTGATTCGGTAAAAAGTGCCGATAAAGCCTTGAAAACCATGGAAGAGTACTGCGCGGGCAATCGGATTGATAACGGCGTGTATGTCATTCTGGCGGATCTGAAACCGGCAAAAGCAGCGGAGCAGGAGGGCGACGAGGCGCTGATTGAAAGACTGGTGAAGGGGCTTGCCGAGCTGAATTCCCGCTGGGGTGATAGATTTTCGGCCATTGTACGCGGCCGGGAAAAGAGCGGAAAGGAATATTTTGGATGGGAGCGGAAGCGCGGTGCGCTTCTGCAGCTGGTGCGCTATATTCGGGACGGAGAGGAAAATTTCCGTGTTTTTGAAAACAAGGAATTGCTGAAAAATGTAAAATATATCTGTACGCTGGATGCAGATACGGTTCTGCCGCCGGATTGTGTAAAAAAATTGATGGGAGTCATTGCGCACCCTGCCAATAAGCTTGTTTTAAAAAACGGCCGTTATGCGGGTGGCTTTGGTCTGGTGCAGCCCGGGGTGGGCAACGCACCGGGAAAACAGAGCCTGTTTGCCGCTGCGATGGCGCCGGTCGGCGGGATTGACGCCTATAACTGTTGCAGTGCCGAATTATACAAGGACTTTTTTAAAAGTGGTAGCTTTTGCGGCAAGGGGATTTTTGATGTGGAGGGCTACGATCTTTTAGTAAGCGAGCGCATCCGTCCCAATACGGTGCTTTCCCATGATATTTTGGAGGGAGAATTGCTGCATACCCTTGTGGCGGATGACGTAACGGTTTTGGATGAATTTCCGCAGGAGCCGATGACGTATTTTAAACGTGCCGAGCGTTGGGTGCGCGGGGACTGGCAGCTGGCCGGATGGCTGTTTGGCGATCTGGGCGCTGTTTCCAAATGGAAGATCTTTTATAACCTGGTACAGTCTTTGTTCGCACCGGGAATTTTGCTGCAGGCCTTTGCAGCGCCTTTTTTCGGCGTAACTGGGTATCTGATTTGGCTGGGATGCCTTGTGGAGCTGCTAATACCGGTTTTCTTTGTGTATATGGACGCCCTGCGCTTTAATCGTGAAAAATATGAATTTTCTGATGGCCGTCAAAGCCGGCATAACAGTATGAAACGGGCGTTTTATGCGGGGATATTTTTGCCGTTTGAAGCGTTTACCCATGTGAGCGCCGCGGCGAAGGCTTTGTGGCGCCGGCTTGTGAGCCATAAAAAAATCCTGCAGTGGACTACCTTTGCCGCTTCCTCCGGTGCCAAGACTGTGGCGGGATATTACCGCTTTATGATGCCTTCGCTTGTTTTGGCGGGAATTTTTTACCTGGTATGCCTCTATTGCGGAATTGGTATCGTGTCCGGCCTGGCGGTTACCGCGCTGTGGATGGCCGCGCCGTATTTTGCCTTTATAAGCGGGCAGAAGGTAACCAAAGAGCAGTATCGGCTGCTGCCGGATGAAGTGTTTTCCTTGAAAATTCTTTCCATGCGCACGCTGCGCTTCTTCTATGAGGCTTTGGCAGACAACGGCTTTCTTATGCCGGACAATCTTCAGTTAAAGCCTTATAAAGGATATGCCAAGCGTACCTCGCCTACCAATATCGGCTTTGCATTGCTCAGCGCCTGCTGCGGGCTGAGGCTGGGGGCGTATTCGCCATCCCTGTGCGCTGAAAACCTTGAACAGCAGATACGTGCGGTTTCCCAGCTGCCTAAATACAAGGGACATCTCTATAACTGGTATGATACTGATAAAAAATCACCGTTGACGGAATACGTATCCAGCGTGGACAGCGGAAATTATTGTGCTTCACTGATTACCGTACAGGCTATGCTGGAACAGATTAAAGAGCGGTTGATTTTGGGGAAAAGTGAATGCAGAGGCATCGGTGATTTGCTTTCTTCGGCGGTGGATGAGGCGGAAGAGGACTTTAAAATCCATTTGACGGAATACGCCAATGCTTTTTATAACAGCACCGGTAAAAAGGCCGCGGAAATCGCGCAGAAATTTTTAAAGGACGGAACGCTGGCAAGCTGTGAGGCGGCAGAGTATCCGGCCCGGCTTGTTCGCTGTTGGCTGGCCGATTATGAGGGATTGAGCTTCCCACAGGAAATTTTTGAAGCGATTGAGCGGACGGAGGAATTTAATCTCAAACCCCTGAAGGATTTTTTGCATTCTTTTCCGATGCCGGTTAAGGAAGTTCTGGCGGTGAATGAGCACTTTGAAGAGAAGATTGATAGCTGTGTTTGGTCAGCCGGAAGGGAAAAGTATGCGGATTTGATTCGTCAGGTAAAGGCAGCGTTTCGGAATATTTATCAATATGCCTTCGCCATTGAGCAAAAATGCGCGGGGATCTACCGATTTATAGAGCAGACGCTGGATGAGATCGATTTTGCCTGTCTGTTCAACAGCGAGAAAAAACTGCTTGCCATTGGCATCAACACCCGTGAGAATAAGCAGAGTGTCAACTGCTATGATATGCTTTGCTCGGAGGCCCGGCTTACCAGCCTTACGGCAATTGCGCTGGGAAAAATTCCGGCGGAGCACTGGTTTAAGCTGGCGCGTCCCTTTACAAGGCTTTATGATCTGCCCCTCTGTCTTTCCTGGAGCGGTACCATGTTTGAATATCTGATGCCGGATATCTTTATCAAGTCCTCGGAAAATTCCATGCTGTATACCTCGGCATCCATAGCGGTAAAGGCACAGGAGGAGTTTCAGAGCAAAAGCGGAATCTGGGGAATTTCGGAATCGGCCTTTCATGCGTTTGATTATTCCAGAGAATATAAATACCGGGCGTTTGGTGTTCCGGCTATTGCGGTATCTACTTTTAAGGCGGAAAAGATTTTTTCCCCGTATTCCTGCCTGCTGGCGTTGGAATACGCGCCCCAGGAATGTATGCAGAATATTGTGCGACTGGTAGAGCATGGCATGACCGGAAGCTATGGCATGTATGAAGCCATTGATTTTAAACATTGCGAAAGCAGCGGGGAACCGGGAATCGTATATTCCCATATGGCGCATCATGCGGGCATGAGTCTTTGCGCACTGACCAACTGCCTGTGCGGTCAAGCACTGCGAAAAGCCTTTTCAAACCGGAGCTTTGTGGCGGCGGTATCTGTATTGCTGGAAGAAAAAATGCCGATGGGCGTACTGCCGCGCAAGCAGCTGCCGGAAGAGGAAAAACAGGTGCTCTATGGCGCATCAGAGCTGAAGCGGGAATATATGGCACCGGATAAGCAGGCGCGGGAGGTTTTGCTGCTGGATAACGGCCTGATGAAGCTGTTTGCCTCTTCGGACGGTTATCAGCAGGTATTCTGCGGTGATGTAGGATTGAATTCACCCTGTGAAACGGGCGTATCGCTTTATTTAAAGGACGAAAAGCTCAGCAGTATCACGTATCTGCCCTGCGGCGACAGCTCCGCGCAGTACCGCGCCGAATTTTTGCCGGGTGTAGCGGAATACCGGTTTGATGATTTTCATACCAAAGCTCGGCAAAGCGTTTTTCTTTCTTCCGGTGGAAACGCGGCGCTATGGCATGTTCAGGTGACTAATAAAGGAGAAAAACCGGCGGAAAAAACACTTGCTTTTGTCAGTAAGGTAAGCCTTACAACGCAGGAAAGCTTTGAGGCACATCCTTATTTTAACGGCTTGTTTATGGAGACGGAAAGCTTTGACGGTATGCTGCTGGCGCATAACAGAAAGAGCGGATTTTGGTGCGGGCTCAGTGTGCTGGCTGAGGAGGAGACGGTATTTGCCACCGACGCGCTGAAGGTTTTCGGTCGAGGAAATGACAGTGATACGCCTTTGCTGGATTTTACTGACGCTCAAAAGAAAAATCCGATTACTCCTTGTATGGCGGCGCAGACGACATTCCGGCTCGGCGCGGGCGAAAGCGCTGAGGCTGTATTCCTTCTTTCTTTCGGAAAGGATGCCGAGGAGGCCGTCAGCGCCCTGAAGCAGTTTAAAAACAAGGCGGCAGTAACCCTGGCGAAAGAAAACGCCGCTTTAAATGCCGGAGCCATGATCAGCGCGTCAAGCCTGAGCAAGGAGCAATGGCTTCTTTCCTTAAAGCTTTGCGCGCTTGCGCGCAGCCGCGTAAGGGTACAGGAGCAGGCGGCGACTAAGCCGGATCAGCTGTGGAAATTTGGAATATCTGACAGAAAGCCGCTGCTTACGATTCTTTTAGAACAGGATTTTACCCAGAACAGATTTTCAGACCTCATGCGTATAGCCGACTATCTTTTTGGAAAAGGATTGGGGCTGGAAATTCTGATCCTTGAAGATACGGCACAGGATTATTTAGACGGCAGCTTTCATACGGTAGACAGCATTATCAACCGTTTTTCAGCAAAGGAAATTACGCATCATATCCGGCTTTCCCAGCTGGAGGAGGGCGAATTAGAGCGTATAAAGAGCCTGAGCTTTGCTTTTATCAGCTGTTCTTTGGAGTTGGGCGAGCAGTTAAAGCGTGTAAATCCGCCGGTGAAAAAGCAGGAGGTAAAGGCCGGGCAAAATGAATATCCGGCATCGAGAAATCACCTGATTCCCGGTGAGTTTGACTGCGGGTACGGAAGATTTATCAATAACGGTAGCGAATACTATATCTATGCCCAGACGCCGGTACCGTGGTCGAATATTATTTGCAACGAAAAATTCGGCTTTCTCTGCTGTGAAAACGGCGGCGGCTATATCTGGCAGGGCAATAGCAGTATGAATAAGCTGACGCCCTGGAGCAACGATGTGATCTATAACCGCCTGGGCGAGGCTGTGTATCTGCGGGATAATAAAATTTCCCGGTTCTGGAGCATCACCCGGGCGCCGGTTGACAACGGGGACGGCTATGACTGTATTTACGGCCATGGCTATGCGGTATACCGTTACGGCGGCTTTGGTATGGCCCAGCAGCAAACGGTGTTTGTGCACAAAACGCTGCCGGTAAAGGTTACGATGGTGGAATGCGAGGACATGAAAGACCGTGACATCGATGCGTTTTATTATTGCGATCCCGTGATGGGGAGCAATAAGGCGGAATCCTATAAATATTTAAAGGCGGAAGAGCTTTTCGGAATGCTGTGCGTACGGCGGGAAAACGGATATTTCTTTATCTATTCCGAAAATGCGGAGTACAATAGCGATAAAAGCGCGTTTTTCGGTGGAGGAACCCTGAAAAAGCCGCAGGCGGTACAGGAAGGAGCATTTTGCAGCGGCTGCGGGGACGAGCTGGTGCTGTCACTCCGGTGCCGGGCGGGGCGCCGTTTTACGGTGTTTTGCGGGTATGCGGCCGATAAAGGGGAATTGGCGAGACTGGCGGAAATTCTGAAAGATGCGGATCCCCTGCTTTGGCTGGAGGATGTAAAGCAGGACTGGGAAACGCGGATCCGCGCCGTTCAAATTAAAACGCCGGAGCGAAAGCTGGATATTTTGTTTAATAACTGGCTGTATTATCAGACAATGAGCTCCCGACTGCTTGCGCGCTGCGGCTTTTATCAGGCAGGCGGCGCGTACGGCTTCCGCGATCAGCTGCAGGATTGCCTGGCGCTGATGATCAGCGATCCGGGCTTTGTACGGCGGCATTTGCTACTTTGCGCCTCGCATCAGTTTAAAGAGGGGGACGTGCAGCATTGGTGGCACCCGCCTTATGCGGGGGTACGAACCACGGTCAGCGATGATCTGCTGTTTTTGCCCTTTGTTGCCGCTAAATATTTTGAGGTTACCGGAGAAAAGCAGATATTTGATGAAGTTGTGCCTTATTTGGAGGGGCACAGCCTGAACGGCAGACATGATCTGTATGAGAACGCTTGGCCGTCGCAGGAGAGTGCTTCGCTTTATGAGCATTGTATGCGCGCGCTTCGTCTTGTGATCAAGCGCAGCGGCAGGCATAATCTTCCCCTCATTCTCGGTGGCGACTGGAACGACGGCATGAACGGCGTCGGCAAGGAGGGCAAAGGAGAGAGCGTATGGCTGGGGTGGTTCCTGTATTCAGTAATCAGTCGGTTTTTACCGGTCTGCCGTCTCTATAGTGCAGAGGATGAACAAATGCTCAGAGAACATGCCAAAAAGCTGGCCAACGCACTGAATACTGTTTGTTGGGACGGGCAGTGGTATAGGCGCGCCTTTGATGACGAAGGCCGGATCATCGGTGCCAGTGACGCCGAATGCTGCCGTATTGATGCGATTTCCCAGGCCTGGGCGGTACTTTCCGGCGCAGGTAAGCCCGATAAATGCAAAATTGCGCTAGATTCTCTGGAACGGTTGCTGATCGACAGGGAAAACGGAATTGTCAAGCTGCTGACGCCGCCGTTTACCAAGGAAGCCGGGGCGGGATATATCGGCGAATATGTTTCCGGCGTTCGGGAAAACGGAGGGCAGTATACCCATGGCGCAGTCTGGACGGCTTCGGCCTTTGCACAGATTGGAGAAGGCGACAAATGCGCGGAGATCCTGGATTTGATCAATCCGATCAGCCATACCATGACAAAAGCCGCGGCGGCCAAATATATGCTGGAGCCCTACAGCGTGCCGGCGGATATCTATGCAAATGAAGAGAATAAAGGCCGCGGCGGCTGGAGCTGGTATACCGCGTCTTCGGCCATGTATTTTACGTCGGTGCTGCATGATATGCTGGGCGTTAATGTGGAGGCCGGCAAGGTTACGGTGGACCCCAGAATTCCCTCCTCCTGGCAGGAGTATTCGGTAGAGATCAATACCGAGCATCTTTCCTGCTGTGTGAAGGTACTCAATCCGGACGGGCGCAGCGAGGGAGTGCGCAGCCTTACTGCGGCGGAGAAAGAAGGCGTGCTCGCCGCCGGCAGTGAGATCCGCGTTGTGATGTGAGTTCTTGTCTTCCCTGAACCCGGGAGAACGGGGTTCAGGGAAGATTTTTTTATCGCAGTGTGGCACATGTTATTCTGTTGACTTTTAGAGAGGAAAACAATATAATATTTTTAAATAAGTTTAAAGGATATTTTTATGCAGCATCATGAATTTTTACCGGTAAATAGGCAGGAGTGCGAGACCCTTGGCTGGGAAAGACCGGATTTTGTATATGTGATCGGCGATGCGTATGTCGATCACCCCAGCTTCGGTCCGGCGATTATCTCCCGGGTGCTGCAGAGCCGCGGCTATAAGGTGGCGATTCTGGCGCAGCCGGATTGGCGCGATATTTCCCGCTTTAAGGAGTTCGGCCGGCCGCGCCTTGGTTTTTTGGTCAGCTCCGGCAATATTGACCCGATGGTCAACCACTATACGGCTTCCCATAAACGGCGCAGCAGCGACGCGTATTCGCCCGGCGGGAAAGCAGGGCTCCGGCCGGACAGGGCGGATATCGTATACTGTAACTGCATTCGACAGGCATATAAAAATATGACTGTTGTTATCGGCGGGGTGGAGGCCAGCCTGCGGCGCTTTGCTCATTATGATTGCTGGGACGATAAGGTACGCGCTTCTATTTTGGCAGACAGCGGCGCGGACCTTCTGCTTTACGGCATGGGGGAAAAATCCATCGTACAGCTGGCCGATGCGCTCGACGGCGGTTTAAATATTAAGGATGTTACGTATATCAGCGGCTCGGCCTATATGACCGAAACAACGGAGCAGATTTATAATGCTTTGGAGATTGAAAGCTTTGAAGAGGTAAAAAGCAGTAAGGAGAGCTATTGCCGCGCGTTTATGGCGCAGATGCAGAATCAGAATCATCTATCGGGTAAAACGCTTGTGCAGAGGCACGGAAAGAGCTTTGTAGTGGTGAACCCGCCGGCAGAACCGCTGACGCAGCGGGAGCTGGACGAGGTATACGCGCTGCCGTATACGCGCCGGCCGCATCCGATGTACGATGCTTTGGGCGGAATCCCGGCGATTTCAGAGGTGGAATTTTCCATTACGGCCAACCGCGGCTGCGCGGGCGCCTGTTCTTTCTGCGCCATCACGTTTCATCAGGGACGGGTGCTTCAGAGCCGCAGCGAGGAATCTGTGGTAAAGGAGGCACGGCTGCTGACCTCTTTGCCTGGGTTTAAGGGATATATTCACGATGTAGGCGGCCCTACGGCCAATTTCTACGGCGGCGGATGCGAAAGGCAGAAAAAAGAAGGAGCCTGTATTTCCCGGCAGTGTTTGTATCCGCAGATATGTCCGGCGTTTCGGCCGAACCATGAAAAATATATGCGCCTTTTGGAAAAGCTGCGGGCGCTTCCGAAAGTAAAAAAGGTTTTTATCCGTTCCGGCCTGCGGTTTGACTGTATGCTGGCGGATAAAAAGCACGGGCAGCAATTTTTGCGCCAGCTTTGCCAGTATCATGTTTCCGGGCAGTTGAAGGTGGCGCCGGAGCATATTTCCGATAAAGTACTTTCCTTAATGGGAAAGCCCGGAGAACAGGTTTACCGGGAATTCTGCCGGCGGTATGCGGAGATGAATCAAAAAATAGGCAAGGAGCAGTATCTGGTGCCGTATTTGATTTCCGGCCATCCCGGCAGTGATTTGAAGGAGGCTGTCAAGCTGGCGGAATATCTGCGCGACCATAAGATAAGCCCCGAGCAGGTGCAGGAGTTTTATCCCACGCCGGGAACGCTTTCCACCTGTATGTATTATACGGAGCTGGATCCGCGCACAATGCAGAAGGTATATGTGGCCAAAAGCATCCGGGAAAAGAAAATGCAGCGCGCTTTGCTGCAGTATAAGAAGCCTGAAAACTATGAAACCGTAAAACAGGCGCTTCTGCAGGCCGGCCGAGCGGATTTGATCGGGTTTGGCCCCAAGTGCCTGATTTGGCCCAGGAAAAAAGGAGAAAACAGATGAACGAATTTAAATCCGGCTTTTGCGTTTTGTGCGGACGGCCGAATGTAGGAAAATCCACTTTGATGAATTATTTTGTGGGGCAGAAGATCGCCATCGTATCGCCTAAGGCTCAGACGACGCGCAACTGCATCCGCGGTATTTTGACGCAGCCGGAATATCAGATTGTTTTTTTGGATACGCCGGGCATCCATAAGCCCAAATGCAAATTGAACGAATATATGGTAAAATCCCAAAAAGAGGCGTCCGCCGGGGCGGATTTTACGGCGGTGATGCTGGATATTACGCAGCCGGTGGGAAGCACGGACGAGCATATTATCCGGGAATATGCCGCCTTGAAGATCACCTGCGCAATTGTTTTAAATAAAATTGATTGCGTGGAAAGAGAAAAAGTGCTGGAGACGATCACAAAGCTTGCGGTTTTTAACCTGCCCATTATTCCGGTTTCGGCGGAGACCGGGGAGGGATGCCGGGAGCTTTTAAAGGTGATTGTGGAACATCTTCCCGCAGGACCGCAGTATTTTCCCGAGGATATGGTCTGCGACTTTCCGGAGCGCTTTCTGGCTGCGGAAATTATCCGCGAAAAAGCATTGCTGCTGCTGAATGAAGAGATTCCCCACGGTATCGGCGTTTCGATTATGCAGATGAAGGAGCAGCAAAACGGCAATCTTCATATCTGCGCGGACGTCGTCTGTGAGAGGGATTCCCATAAGGGAATTGTGATCGGCAGGGGCGGCAGTATGTTAAAGGCGATTGGAACACAGGCGCGGCAGGAGCTGGAAGCCCTGCTGGATGCCAAGATTTATTTGGAATTGTTTGTAAAGGTGCGGCAGAACTGGAGAAATTCCGGCACAGCTTTAAAAGAATTGGGTTATAGTGAATAAATTGCCGAGAAACGCGTCACAATAAGAATAGAAAATAGAAAGCGGTGATAGTATGAGCAGAGATTTGGACCGGGCACTCATGAAGATGTTTTTGAAAACAGGGGATCCATTTTATTATACGGCCCGCGGTATTTTAAAGGAACGGGAAGAAAATTGGGAGAAGCAGTAAAACTGCAGGCGATTGTTTTAAATAAGACGGATTATAAGGAAAGCGACAGAATTTTAACGCTGCTTTCTCCGGAAAAAGGCAAACTGACGGCTTCCGCCCGGGGCGTAAAAAAACAGGCGTCAAAGCTCCGTGCGGGCACGGAGCTTTTTGCCTTTGGTACATATGTGCTGCAGGAAACGCGGGGACGTTTTACCGTGACCGCATTTGACAGTATTGAAAGCTTTCATGAATTGCGGGAAGATTTTGACCGCCTGAGCGCGGCGTCGCTCTTGCTGAAGCTTTGTGATAAAACCGCGGAGGAGAATGAAGCCGCGCCTGAGCTGTTTTTGCTGCTTTTGCAGTGCCTGGATAAGCTGCGGGATCAAAAGTATTCTGTGGCATTGGTTCTTTCGGTATTTTTGTTCAGACTTTGCGCAGTTATGGGATATATGCCCGAATTGGAGCATTGCAGCCGGTGCGGAAGGAGCGAAGAGCTTTTTTATTTGGAACCGCGGGCCGGAGGCATTTGCTGCAGCCGGTGTGCCCAAGGGAGACATACGGCGGTAACGGGCGGATGTCTTTTTTATATGCGCCGGATCCTGCAGGGCAGTGTGAACGACGCTTTTTTATTAAAACCTACTGCAAAACAGGCAAAGGAGCTGTATGCAGCCGTATGCGGCTACGCCTCGTATTTTTTTGAGGGCAGACTTAAAATCATGGATTATCTTATAAAATATGATTTGGTGTAAAAAACGGTTGCCAATAATTGCAATCTATTTTATAATACTGAAGGTATATAAAGCATGTCTATGAAAGAACGAGCGGGAAGCTCGCATTTTTAGGAGGAAAAATATGTCGAAAAAGTATGTATACCTTTTCAGCGAAGGCAATGCCACCATGCGGAACCTTCTTGGCGGCAAGGGCGCAAACCTTGCGGAAATGACAGGTCTTGGCCTGCCGGTACCGCAGGGCTTTACCATCTCAACCGAGGCCTGCACCCAGTACTATGAGGATGGGCAGCAGATCAATGATGAGATTCAGGCGCAGATTATGGAGTATATTGAAAAGATGGAGGGCATCACCGGCAAGAAATTTGGCGATAAGGAAAATCCTCTTCTGGTTTCAGTTCGCTCCGGCGCGCGCGCTTCCATGCCGGGTATGATGGATACCATCCTGAACCTGGGCTTAAATGAAGAAGTTGTTGAGGTTATCGCAAAGAAATCCAACAACCCCAGATGGGCATGGGACTGCTACAGAAGATTTATTCAGATGTATTCCGACGTTGTTATGGAAGTCGGCAAAAAGTACTTTGAGCAGCTGATCGACCAGATGAAGGAGAAGAAGGGTGTTGAGCAAGATGTTGAGCTGACTGCCGAGGATCTGAAGGAACTGGCCAATCAGTTTAAAGCCGAATATAAGAGCAAGATTGGTTCGGATTTCCCCACCGATCCCAAAGAGCAGCTGATGGGTGCCATTAAGGCCGTTTTCCGTTCCTGGGACAATCCCCGCGCCAATGTTTACCGCCGCGACAACGATATTCCGTATTCCTGGGGTACGGCGGTTAATGTACAGATGATGGCCTTTGGCAACATGGGCGATACCTCCGGTACGGGCGTTGCCTTTACGCGTAACCCCGCAACGGGCGAGAAGAAGCTGTTTGGTGAGTTCCTGATGAACGCACAGGGTGAGGACGTTGTTGCCGGTGTTCGTACACCCCAGCATATCGACGAGCTTAAAAAGGTTATGCCCGAAGTGTACGAGCAGTTCGTTGGCATCTGCAACACACTGGAGAATCACTACAGGGATATGCAGGATATGGAGTTTACCATTGAGGATAGAAAGCTCTATATGCTTCAGACCAGAAACGGCAAGAGAACAGCCGCCGCCGCATTGAAGATTGCCTGTGACCTGGTTGATGAAGGCATGATTTCCGAAAAAGAAGCCGTTTGTATGATTGACCCAAGAAATCTGGATGCACTGTTGCACCCGCAGTTTGATGCAAAGGCTTTAAAGGAAGCGGTTCCTATGGCAAAGGCCCTGGCGGCATCCCCCGGCGCTGCCTGCGGTAAGGTGGTATTTACCGCAGATGACGCAAAGGAATGGGCTGCAAGGGGCGAAAAGGTTGTGCTAGTTCGCCTGGAGACAAGCCCCGAGGATATCGAGGGCATGAAGGCTTCCCAGGGTATTTTGACCGTGCGCGGCGGCATGACTTCCCACGCAGCGGTTGTTGCTCGCGGTATGGGTACCTGCTGCGTAAGCGGATGCTCGGCTATCAATATGGATGAAGAGAATAAAAAATTCGTACTGGGCGGAAAAACGTTTGTTGAGGGTGATTATATTTCCATCGACGGTTCTACCGGTAATGTGTACGAAGGTATTATTCCCACGGTTGACGCTTCCATCGGCGGAGAATTCGGCCGTATTATGGAGTGGGCGGATAAATATAAAAAGCTTACCGTAAGAACAAACGCGGATACGCCGCGCGATGCAAAACAGGCGTATGAGCTGGGCGCGCAGGGAATCGGCCTTTGCCGTACCGAGCATATGTTCTTTGAAGGCGACAGAATTGCCGCGATTCGTGAAATGATTTGCTCGGATACCGTTGAGCAGAGAGAAAAGGCTCTTGAAAAGCTGCTCCCGATGCAGCAGGGCGACTTTGAAGCTATTTACGAGGCAATGCAGGGATATCCGGTAACCATTCGTTTCCTGGATCCTCCGCTGCACGAATTTGTACCCACTGAAGAAAAGGATATTGAGGCGCTGGCTGCTTCTCAGGGCAAGACGGTAGAGCAGATCAAGGCGATTATTGCCTCGTTGCACGAGTTCAACCCCATGATGGGCCACCGCGGCTGCCGTTTGGCGGTAACCTATCCTGAAATTGCAAGAATGCAGACCAAGGCGGTTATCCGTGCGGCATTGAAGGTACAAGCTGCACATCCGGACTGGACGATCGTGCCTGAAATTATGATTCCTCTGGTAGGCGAGGTTAAAGAGCTTGCTTATGTTAAGAAGGTAGTGGTTGAGACTGCGGATGCTGAAATTCAGGCAGCCGGCAGCAGCCTGAAATATAAAGTAGGTACGATGATTGAAATCCCCAGAGCTGCTCTTACGGCGGACGAAATTGCCAAAGAAGCGGAGTTCTTCAGCTTTGGTACCAATGACCTTACCCAGATGACGTTCGGCTTCAGCCGTGACGACGCCGGTAAGTTCCTGGATGCTTATTATGATAAAAAGATCTATGAGAACGACCCGTTTGCAAAGCTGGATCAGGTTGGCGTTGGCAAGCTGGTGAAGATGGCGGCAGAGCTGGGCCGCAGCACGCGCCCCGATATCAAGCTTGGCATCTGCGGCGAGCACGGCGGAGACCCCTCTACCGTTAAGTTCTGCCACAGCATTGGCCTTACCTATGTTTCCTGCTCGCCTTTCCGTGTGCCGATTGCCCGGCTTTCGGCTGCACAGGCTGCAATTGAGGAAGAAAAATAAGCGGATGCTTGAAAAATGCTCTCAGATATTCATCTGGGAGCTTTTTTTACCTCAATATACAGCGGAGGAAGAGGATATTGGAAGAAACAGAAACAACCGCATAAAAAGCAGAAGTTATGCCTGCATTTTTTGATGAAAACACTTTTTTAACAGGAGAAGAAAAATACAAAAAGAGGGGCAGGCAAAAACGCTGTTATAGCAGAATAAAAAATCCGGCGATATGCCGGATTTTTAACAATCACATATGAAATATTGTTTAGATAAGTATTTAAACTACAGGGGTTCCCGGTATTACAGTCTGCTGTTAATGTAGTTTGTTATAGTTGTTGTGTCTCCGTCAGGGCACCAGGCGGCTTTGGAAACATAGATGCCGGCGCCCATGGAGCCTCGATGACCTTCGATATGAAGCTTATTCGTATAGCCCTTGGTGCCATAGGAGTAATAGTAATCCGCCGTATCTGTCTCATAGGAGCCGCCGCGGATATAGGCGTAATCGGTTGCATTTTCACCGTCGCTGACGCAGTGGACGCACCATTTTGCCCAGCCGCCGCCTACGCTTTCAGCCGAATAGCAGACGTTTCCCGCATGATCTTCGGTGGTGTTCTTATACCTGGCAACGGAATAAATTACACTTGTATCCCAAGTATATGCCTCCGGAGAGCTCCAGCCGTAGGAGCCGATATCCAGCCCTCCGTAAGTAGCGGCGGCCGGCTGAACCGGCGCGGCGTCGGCGTTATCTGCCGCGCACAGCCCGACTACGGAAACGGCCGCAAGCATAATGGAGCATACCGCGAATAATTTTAGTAATTTTTTCATGTTTTTATCTCTCCTTCTTTCTTGTATATTTCATATGCGAATTGCTTTCCCAGAATTATCCGTTATCCCAGTTTCCCGCCCAAATTTGATCATATTCTTCAAAGGGAGAGAGCTGAGAGGAGGCGTTGATTCTGAAGGCCACAAGCTGAGGCGTTTGTTCATTATAGCTTATATAAAATCGAAAGGTTGCATTTCCTTTATCCGGAGGCAGGGCATATTTTTGATTGAACTCCTCGCTGCCGCTTTTTATATAAACATATTTTTCTATGATATAAACGTCTCCGTAAACGGTGTCCTTATAGCCATTTATGAGACTTGATACAGTTTCCACCTTTGAGGCGCTTACAGGGTCAAGGGCAATGGTTACGCTATACTTTTTAGCGTCCCGAAGCATCTGCTCCAAAATACCGGCGGACTGCAGCTTTGCTTTTAAGCCGGGAGAGCACAGGGCGTAAAATCCCTCAAAATAGTCGTCGGAACAATTTTTACTCAATTGAACAAAGTATTTATAAGCTTCAATGCCCTTTGCCTGGGCTGCTTCCATTTGATCTGTTTTCCCAAAAGAAACATATTTAGTAAAGGATTCATCTACCAGAACCGGCAGATACCGAACCTCCTCCTGAACGCTTACCGTATTCTCCGTTGCCAGAAAACATCTTTTAGGCTCTGCGTTTTCTTCCGTTTTGTATGCCTCCCGCCAGCCGATAATTTTGTTTTGTTCATTTAAAAATACCGTAAAGTAGACTGGGAGCCTTGCGCTGAAAATACCTTCCTCATTGCTGGCAAAAGCATAGTATTCTCTTTTTTGATTTTGATAGTACTGCGGGATTATTTCATAAAAGCTGCTGCCGGTAACAAGAAAATCGGCAGAAAGCACTAACCCGCGGATTTGGTTTTGCTGTGGATCCCTGTAGTATTCCAAGCATTTTAAAAAGAATCTATAGCCCTTATCATTCATGTTCTGCATGAGAAAGGTTTTCTGAATATCCGCATGCGTCTCAATATGTTCTTCCAGAATATTGCTGAAATCCAGTCCTTCCTGTAAATAGGGGAGTCTGTGTTCAATGTTCTTTTGGAACATTTCCCTGTCTTGGTAGTATTCTGTATCATACAGGCACGAAATCCAGTCCGTACACGCGTTGATTGCCTCCTGCTCCATGAAATCGGGATAAATATATTCGGCTTTTTCAAATTCCAGCTGCTGTGTTAAAAAATCCAGATGTACATAATCATCCTCCGCCCATGGCCGAGTGTCATCATATAATTGATGTGCGTTTTCAGTGTAGCTATTCATTAAAGCTGTATTCTCAAACGTCACAATTCCATCGGTTATGCTGACGCTGGGCGTAGGGGAAAGCGGTTCGTCTTCGGACGGACCTGTGGGTCTGCAGCCCGCCGAGGTTGATAAAAGAACAAAGCTTATTAATATAATGCCTATTTTTTTCATGCCTTCTCTACTCCTCGCTTAAAATTCCGTTATCCATTATATAAACCTTGCCGCAAAGCGCCTCGATATCTTCCGGATGATGGCTTGTTAAAAGCAGGGTCAGCTTTTCTTCTTCACGCAGTTTTTTTAAAAGTGCGTGGATATCGATGACGCCTTGTCTGTCAAGGCCGTTCATAGGTTCATCCAGTATTAAAAATTTGGGTTTTTCCATAAGCGCCTGGGCGATGTTCAGCCTTTGGCGCATTCCCATGGAATACTTTTTGGTGGGGCGCTTATCCTTGGGGTCAAGGCCCACTAACGCAATGGCGTTTTCCACATCCTCCTGCTTAATGGTATTCCGGATGCTTGCCAGCAGGGAAAGGTTGTTAAAGCCGCTTAAGTTGGGCAAAAATCCCGGCGATTCAATCAATACTCCCACATCGGCGGGGAATTTTCCCCTGGTGCCCACGCGTTCGCCGAATACATATACCTCGCCGGAGGTTGGTGTAATCAGGTTGCATATCGCTTTAAAAAGCATACTTTTTCCGCTTCCGTTTGCGCCTACAATACCTACGGCTTCCCCCGTATTTACGGTTAGATTGATATTTTTTAAAATTTCTCTTTTGCTGATGGTTTTACATAAGTTAATGATTTTTAACGCTTCCTTCATTATTCTCTCTCCTAAGCTTATTTTTCTCTTGAAAGGCTAATCAGGTCCACCTTCCGCATTACCAGGCAGTAAAGGGTGGTGGCCAATGTTAACGCTACAGCCCAATAGAGAATGGCGTAACTGACAAAGGTAAAATTATTGGCTTCCGTCAATGCCTTAAAATGGCCGTTATAAAACGGATAAAGGGAATATTCCTGATAATTCCTTGCACCGAACAGTGATACGATCATCACAAAAAAAATACAGATAATGCTGCCTATGGATTGCTTAAACAGCGCGTTGATTGTCATGCTGACAACGGCAAGGAAAAAGCAGTAGATAATTAAGAACAGCATTTCCAGCATCACCGCTCCGATCGGAGAGAAACTCCTTATAACGATGGGGGCGGGATATAGGTTGCCGAAGCCTTCTTCAAGATTTGCTGTTGCAAGAACCCCCGGGGACCACTGATTAGCCAACGACATATGATTATGCAGGCGGAAAAACAGGGCGTATATCAGCAAAATTACAAAAGCGAAAACGACGATCGCCAGAAACGCGGAAATCAGGTTAATGCGGGCCACCGTCTGCCGTTTGCCCATTCGCAGGTATCTGGTAGCATCGTCCTCCCTGGAGATGCCGACGCCTGATAACAGCACCAAGAGGGACATCGGCACCCATAATTTTAATAAAAATAAATCGCAAAAAACATTTTCCCAAAAGTTATCCGATATAGGAAATGCGATTCCTCGGCCATACATAAAGTAACCGGGAATTAAAAGGGATACGATGATAATCCAGCCCGGAATCCGCAAAAGCGTGTTTGTAATCATGGTTATATTGCGTTTAAACATCTGTTTTGCTCCTTCTGAAAAAGAACAGAGCGTACACCCCCAAACTGATTAAAATAAGCGCCGCGTACTGAATCAGGACATCATAGTAGTTGTTCTGACTGGGTTCCAAAGCCCATATGTTAACGCAGGAGGTAACCCAGGGCGTTATGATATACCGGTGGATTTCTTCGACTACAATGTTGGCAAATAAAAAACCTGTAGAATAGGCGAGGTATTTATTGTTCCACAGCGCTGAAAAGCCAATAGTAAAAAGGGAATATACCCCGCCGAACAGGATTAAATTTGCGGATTCAAAAAGGCTGAAAAGCGGTATGCTGCTTTCGTAAAGCGTTTTTAAAAAATTGCTGTCGGTCAGCAAATCCAGCTGAAATAACGGGATGGAGAATGTAGGATCTATCAGAAAGCAAAGGATAAATAAAATAATTTCGCCGCACAGCACAACGGCCATACCGGCAATAAACGAGGTTATAACCTTTGAAAGGAAATATTGCATCCTGCTTGTTCGAAGCAGCACATTACGCAGATATCTGCTTCTGTATTCCTGCAAATAGAAATTCGCGCAGGGAATCGCGCAGATTACCGGCAGCATAAACGGCAATTGTGTCGCTGACATATCCCCGCAGGTTGAGGCGATATACCGGTTTAAAAAGCCGAAATCCGCGGCTCCGAAGGTCTGCAGCATTCTGGCCTTTCCGTCGGTATATTCCATCTGCTGAAGGATGCCTATTACAACAAACAGAACAACCGCTATGTAAAAGCTGTAGGAAAGAAATATTCTTTTAAAATCGTGCCTTAACATTTTTTCCTCCTTATTTTGGAATTGATTATTTTACTTTGCAGTGCTTGTACGAAGGCTTTTGCATTAGATAGTAAGATTTTGCAAAAAGCCTTTGTATATCGCTTAAAATGTTACACGTTGGGTCATCTCCTTTCTTTCGTTTTTTTTCAATACCTCCTTGCATTTATATTGTACTAAAAATCGTATTGAATTACAAGGTTTTATATCAATAATTTATTTATTCTCATAAATCTACATTTATGTCTTATTATTCCAATGATTATTATGGTAAAGATTATATCCTTTATTTTCCATAATGTCAAGACCAAAATGTAAAAAATTCCAACAAAAAAATACAAAGGATTATTTTATAATAAATATTTATTTTGTAAAAATTTTGTAAAAAGTGACGGCTTTTCAATATCCAAAAAAATTTTGATAAATGTAATTGGGCCGGAACGTCTGTAAAACGGCTGCGAGAATGCTGTTTTTTAGAATATGAAAAAGGGCGGAGGAAAATAAATATATGGAAAAGTTTTTCAGCATTAAAAGCGGAACTGCTTTGCGCTTGGAATTATAAAAACATCCGTCAAGTTTTTCCCGACGGATGCTTTGAAAAAGGTTAAAAGCGCCGGCTTCCGACGCTTTTATAGATATTATTGTATTTTACTCAGTTCAATTT